>CAYJBW010000191.1:0-1003 GCA_964368255.1 uncultured Christensenella sp. | reverse complement strand
ATAGCTAGTTGGATTACTGCGGAACCACATTTGCATCCAAGCAATGATTATTGTTCTGCCGTTATGGGTGACTGTTTGTGGCGCATAGTAATCACAACCGTAGTCAAGTTCTTTTACTTGTGAGTGCGGTTCAAACTTTCCCTTAGCTAAATCGGCTTTGCCCACAACATACACGCTAGAATGTAAATTTTGGTAAGTATTGCCTTTAGTCGGCGTATACATCACGCTATAAAGCAAAATATCGCCGTTTTTTGACAGCACCAAATCAGGACACTCAAAAATGCCCTGCGTTTTGCCTTCTTCCTTATATATAGATGATACAAATTCCCAGTTGATAAGGTCGGCTGACTTATAAAGAGCTATTTGCCGTCCTTTTTTGTAACTGGCGCCAATTAGCGAATAAAAAATATCTTGCTTAATAATCTTTGGGTCACGGAAGGAAAACACACCCGAATGTGGCGGTCTATTCTTAATGCCAATAACTGGCTTTTTTATCTTGTCAAAATTTACTCCGTCACTGCTTATTGCAAGCAACTGGTGCTGACGAAAAAACGGCACACCTGTGTACATCAAATACAGCTTGTTATTATGCTCTATCGCCGAGCCGGAAAAACAACCTAAAAAGTTATCTTGCTTTGAGTTTGGCTCTAGTGCAATGGGTAGATGCTCCCAACTAATTAAATCCTTGCTCTTTGCGTGTCCCCAATACATTCTGCCCCATTTAGTAGAATGTGGGTTGTGTTGATAGAATAAGTGCCACTTACCGTCAAAGAAGCTAAAACCGTTGGGGTCATTTAGCCAACCTTTGGGCGGTGAAAAGTGGAACAGCGGACGAAAATCTTTGTTAGTAGTGTTTTTCTTCATTTTTCCCCTACAAAATTTTTACTTGATGTATCTAATATTAACGAATATCCCATAATTCTTTTACCTTCTTTAATAATTCTTCATACTTTTTACCAAAAGCTATAATTTCAATTTCTCTTGCTTCATCTTCTAAAATATT
>CAYJBW010000190.1:0-1018 GCA_964368255.1 uncultured Christensenella sp. | reverse complement strand
GTTTAATATAAGGAAAAAAACAAGAGTTGTACGATATTTTGTGATTGACTATTTCGGAGGCATATCTTATAATATATTTATATAAGGAGAATTTTTTTATGCAGTTATTTATTAAACAAAAAATGTTATCGATTGGGGACAAATACAACATATTTGATGTTCAAGGCAATGTTGTATATAAAGTTAAAAGCAGACTAATGTCACCATTTTTGCACAAGAAGTATTTGCTTGACGCTAACGAACAAGTTGTAATGACCATTCAACGCAAAGTTTGGGACTTTTTACCTAACTATATCATCAAAGACAGTAACGGTAACAAAATAGCCAGAATAAAACGCAAATTCTCTTTGCGCAAAAACTTTGTGATAATAGGCTATGATAGGAACCTATCTATTAGAGGAGATTTTTTCGCTTGGAACTTTAGCATTGTTGAAGACAACCAAACGGTAGGGAATGTTTCCAAAAAGATTATTCACTTAGTCGACCAATATACTCTCAGTATAGACAATGATACTGACGCACCCTTCTTTACAGCGTGCGTTATTGCTATAGACAACCTTTGCCATAATGGCAGAAGAAGCGGCAACAGATAACACTTTTTTACAAAATGTACCGACCACTTTAGTATCTTACTAAAGTAAGTAAGAACTATAATATCTATGAAAAAAAACTTTTTTGGAGGAATTATGAAAGTTAGCAAAATATTAACAGCATTGGCTCTAATATTGATACTATCCTTTACTTTTATGGCGTGTCAAGAAGACATCGATATAAAAGGCTTTAACATTGATATAACCAATCTTACATTAGAGATTGAAGAAGGGCAAGAACTTAACTTGTCCAATCTAATTGTGAATGCCGATAGAGTAGATGACACTTCAATAAGGTTAGAGAGTGGTCAGTACACTCTAGATTTAGGCGGTTTTGATAAAGATGTACCTGGAGACTATACAATCACAGTTACTTACGGAAGCTACGGTAGTAAAACTTTTGTTGTCAAGGTAAAACAAAAACCTGC
>CAYJBW010000189.1:0-1026 GCA_964368255.1 uncultured Christensenella sp. | reverse complement strand
CCATATACTCTGTGGGAACTACTACTCGCAGGTTCATAATTGGTTCTAGTAGTACTGGGTTAGCCTTGGGTATACCATCTCTAAAAGCTATTTTTGCCGCTTCAATAAATGCCGCTTCTTTGCTGTCAACGGGGTGATAGCTACCGAAATAAAGCACTGCGCGGAAGCCTGTCATCAAGCAACCTGCGAGTATTCCCGTTGTTCTTATCTCTCTAAGTCCTTTCTCTACGGACGGGAAATACTGTTTTGGTACCGCTCCGCCTACAACTTCTTCGGCGAATTCAAAATCGACTTCAGGCGCCGGCTCAAATCTGATATAAACATCACCAAATAATCCACTTCCGCCCGTTTGCTTTTTGCATCTGCCTTGTTGCTCTACTGTCTTTCTTATAGTTTCTCTGTAAGCAACTCTTGGCTCAACTAGCTTTGCTTCCACTTTATACTTGTTCTTTACCTTCTTGCAAAGTACATCAATTTGTGTTTCGCCAACGCCACAAATAACCGTTTCGTTAGTTTCTGCATTCTTTTCCACTCTAAAAGTGGGGTCTTCTTCCATTAACTTCTTCAGTCCGTCAACTAGCTTGTCGGTACCGCCCTTTTCGCCTTCTGTGCTGATAGCAACGGTAAAAGCCGGCGCTGGGAAGTCAATAGGCGGGAACATTACATTGAGTGAAGAATCACACAGCGTATCGTTGGTGCTTGAGTAGCTCATTTTTGCAAATGCGCCAATATCACCAGCCTTAATTACTTCAATATTTTCTTGTGACTTGCCACGAAGAGTATACAATGAACTAACTTTTTCTGTTTCGTCTTTATTGGTGTTAGTTACCACATCGCCTGATTTGGCGGAGCCGCTATAAACTTTGAACAGTAATAGTTTGCCTACAAACGGGTCAATTGTTGTTTTGAAAATTCTGCAAGCAAAAGGCGCGTTCTCGTCATAATTAAACTCCACCTTTTCTTCCTTCTTATAGGCAACTGCATTGCCGTTTTCGGACGGCGCTGGCATCAAACTAACTATATTAT
>CAYJBW010000188.1:0-1049 GCA_964368255.1 uncultured Christensenella sp. | reverse complement strand
AGACTGTAAAAACTGTGTTTGTCATAGAACCTTTTTTGGTCTTCTCGATGGCTTCTTTCTACTTTACCATTATGCCGTGGCGTATATGGTCGAATTAATTTATGCGGTATTTCTAGTTTTGCCAGTGTCTTTTCAAACAATGTTTCTTTTGGATAGCGGTCAAATCTGTTTGTAAATTCCCTGCCGTTATCGGTCTGAACTTTTCTTACCTTAAACCCATATTCTTTGTAAAAATACTTTAACGCATTGATTAGAAATTGCTTTGCCGTATAACTGGAATTATCATTAAACCCTTCCAAATATCTTACTCTGCTAAACTCATCTATTGCGGTAAATTGGTACATTTTAGTAGGATATTCTGTTTTTACGCAACATTTCGGAACAAACTTTACATCAATTTGTATTTTTTGTCCAGGGTATTGCATTGCCTCCATTTTCCCTGCCTTGGGAGGTTTTTTCTTCTTGCGGTTATCGTAAAAACCTAACCGTTTCATTGCTCTAAACAAGCCGGGTATTGTACGCGTATAGTTTTTGTTCTTTCTTAAGCTTACCCATACGTCAACAAGACTCCCGTCAGGCATTCTGCGCTTGTAGTCTTCTATCCACTTTAATTCCTCTTCCGTATGCTCATTTGGATGATGATGCGGTCTTGTTGACTTCTTGCATAATGATTCCAGCGTTCCGTCATACCTCTTCATCCAATAGTGGACATACGATTTGTGTTTTTGAAACCTTACGGCTGCAGCCGTAAGGGAATGTTTTAATGCAAACTTAATAATCGATTGCCTTGCGAGTACATCTTGTGTTATTCTTTTGCTCATAGTAGGATATCTCTCCTTGTAAAGTGTTTGTGGTAAAACAACTATACTATATTTGAGATATTCCTACTATTCTTTTTTTCTCTCCTGTTCAAAATGTATTGTAAACCTATAGCGTATAATAAAGAAATTTTAAATAAGTATTGACTTTATTGTCGAATTATTGTATAGTGAACGTAATTTATTGAAATATTTTAATATAAATATAAGGTAAGGGAGGAACATTTGGAA
>CAYJBW010000187.1:0-1139 GCA_964368255.1 uncultured Christensenella sp. | reverse complement strand
GGCATATTGTTATGAGTTTTGAAGAATACTTAAAGAAAATAATAGAAAATAATAGAAAATATTGATGATTTAAAAGTTAAAGGTATAGCAATGAAGGCGATTAACGATAGTTTTGATGGTTTAAGTGATAAGCAAAAATATGTGCTTAAGAACGGTATTTCAGATTTGGTTATGGAGGTGTGCCCTGTTTGCGGGGAAGAAATAGGCTATGAAGATATGCAGTTGGCTATTTTTAATGGAAAATGTTCTTTATGCCAGTATCGCTGGGATCAAATAGAAAATGAATAATTTTAATATGGCTTGATATTTTATTTGCTTTAGGATGGCTGTCTTAATTTAAGGGGTTTGTTATGCTTATTTTGACGAAGATTTTTTTATCTTTTGTTGTTTTGTTAATTGGGTCAGTGGCTCGTATTGTTGTTGATACTCTTTTTGTTGGTGGTGGCCTCTGGGATCCTATTGTCTTTTTAGTAATGGGTGGATTACTGATTGGGATTTGGAGATATAAACCAAAAAGAGATCTTTGATTATGTTTAAGGATTATTATGCTGTCTTAGGGGTTTGTCCGCCGTCCAACCAGGCAGAAGTAAAATCATCATACAAAAAACAGGTTTCTAAATGGCATCCAGATAGATGCCGGGAGCCTAACGCTGTTGAAATGATGCAGCTTATAAATGAAGCATATTTCATTTTAAAAGATCCTGATTCCAAAGAAATTTATGATGCTGAATACTATCGGTTTTTAGCGGCTAAGTCTGATGATTCGGCAGTTGATAATGAGATTTATGAGTATGAAAGTGAACAAATGCAATCTTGGGCAGAAAAAGCCAAGGAGTTTGGTAAGTCAATGGCTCAGAAAAGTTTGGATGATGCTATTGGTTTGACTGGATCGATGGTTTCTGGGGTCATTGAGCAGGTACCTAAAATAGGTTTTGTACTGGTCATTATAGCTGCATTAAGTTTTTGCAAGGTAAATAACGTTTAATTTGAATATAGGGGTGTGACATGGAAAACAAAAAAGAAGAAAAGAACAAGGTTGATGTAGTGATCGATTCGGTAATTGAGTCTAAGCGATTACCCCTTGTCCCGCATTATTCATGAGGCTGTGAATCAGCCTCTCCGAACCGCTGTTTGACCCT
>CAYJBW010000186.1:0-1149 GCA_964368255.1 uncultured Christensenella sp. | reverse complement strand
TGCCCGAAGTTAGGGCGAATGTTATCGGCAGTTCGAATTATCAAGTTGATACAATATTCTACGAAGATAAAGACCAAACTTCCGAAAGTGTGGTTTTGACAGTAAAAGCCGGCGACGCTTTGCATGAATTTTTTGTGACTGCAGTAGACCCCTCCCTTCCGACAAGCGGATTGGTATTTACTTTGCTTGACAGCAAATATACGATAAGCGCATACAACGGCACAGCAGTAAACATATTTGTTCCGTCAACCTACGCAGAAAGTGGTCAAGATTCTTACCCGGTAACAGCAATTGGCGCCGATGTATTTAAGGGGAAAACGGTTAATATTTCACTACCTAATACTATTACAAAAATTGGTAGTAATGCTTTTGAGAACGCGACATTCTTTAACGACCTCAACCTTGGCGCAATTAGTGAACTTGGCGTAGATGTATTTAGGGGAGCTAAGACCAAGAACGAAAAGGACATAAAGATAACAATCGGCGGAACCTTGACGGAAATACCCGGTTATACATTCTATAACAGCAAAAACATCACAGAAGTTGTGATACCGAGCTCAGTTATTAACATAGGGGATAGCGCTTTTGCTTTAAGCGATATAAAAACAATAAATCTTGCAAACATTACAAACATAGGGGCTAACGCTTTTGAAAACTCAAAATTAGCTAATGTCACAAGTATGGGAAATATTGCAAGTGTGGGAGAGTACGCATTTGCAAAGACGCAGATTACTACTATCGATATGCCGAAGCTAAGCAGTATAGGCAATCTAGCTTTTTCATTTATGACTAATCTAGTAGCATTTTCTGTGGGGACAGAACTAAGTTTGGAAGAAGGGGAAGAAATAACATTTGATTTTGGTTGTATTTTGGAGAGCAATAATATACTAACAATCACCATAGGTGAAGGCTACAACAAACTATTTTTAAGTTTTAATGAAATAGCTGATAGGGCTATGCTTACAGAAACAATCAATCTACCATCTAGCTGGAGTCTTACCGAAGCGCAAGATTTTGAAGAAGAACTAGCAGCAGTATCTAGCGAAGTAACAATACTGGGTGGATTGTTCAGATATATAAAGAGCATAAATGTCGCAAGCGGCAATACGGTATATGCAAGTGTTGACGGCGTACTGTACAAGCTAAGCG
>CAYJBW010000185.1:0-1220 GCA_964368255.1 uncultured Christensenella sp. | reverse complement strand
ACCTTCTTGTTTCTCTTGGAAACCAAAATGTTTGGTATAGAAGATATTATAAAAGGTATCGTTATAACGATAAGCTTTAGCATAGTTATTGCGTTGCAAATCAACATACTCTAGCCACTCTGCATCAGTAAAAGTGGTATAGTGGCTGTATGTTAGCTCTTTTTCAAAATTTTCGTCAGATACTGTATCGTAGTTCTTTTTGTTATAGTTATAATAGTAACCATACAGTTCCACACAGGAAGCATTTCCTGCGCCACTTCCATAATACTCGTTAAAAGCTCTCAAATAAACTAAAGTGTCATAATCTAAATTGTTTTTGCAATAAGTAGTAAATTCTGGAGTGTCAATTAGTTTGTTGCCAGCCATCTTTTCTACAACGGTTCTTGCATAATCCATTTCCAATGTGACAACTCTAGCAAATTGGTCTCCGTCCTTTTCGTATATGGCAAATACTTTGCCTGCCATATTCCTATATTGACGCTTTACATTGTCCTTGTCCTTGTCTGTTGCTCCATTTGCATCCGCTCTGTCTTTTAACTTTTCGTAGTAAGACCAGTCGTCAAAGAAAGACCAATTCGTAGTGGGTAACCAAGTTTCCCCAGCTACTATTTCGTCAATTTTTGATTCACTAACGGCTTCTGCCCCAGCCAAATAATCCACTGTTTTGGTCATTTTGGCGGCGGGCAAAGCTGCTGCTCCCATCTTTTGAATTATTGTTTTTGCATCTGAATTGGCAAATATTTTTATAATAGAAGAAGTATCTTCAAGCAAAGCATCTGCCTTTTTTTCATTTATTCTTGCTGTTAACTTAGCCTCTTCTGCGGAAGTATCACCATAAGTAATCGCAGAGGGCGAATGATATTTAGATTCCAAACCGTAGTTAGGCAACTCTGCAAGCTTCGCTATATCTGCAGGGGTAAGGTTTTTGCCAGGAACTACTACAACTGGATTAACTGTCGGTTTACATGCAACTATTCCTAGGCATAGTATTCCCAGGATAAGAAGAAAAGCAAGTTTCTTAAAAATCTTCATAAAGGCCTCCATATTTTTTGCGGTCGTACATTAAAACTATATAGGTATTATATCAGCAATAAGGCTTTATAGTCAATAGTTAATATACGAATCCACTCACACAGTTTTTGTTATTATCTTTACTTATCTATTTGTTTATATTTCTTTACTTAATGCCTTTTTTCTTTACTTAATGCCTTTTTTCTTTA
>CAYJBW010000184.1:0-1225 GCA_964368255.1 uncultured Christensenella sp. | reverse complement strand
AATAAAGTCATATAAATGGTTTTTTTCCACCGTATTTTTTACATGTTCGCTAGGAGCAAGTATAACTAAAAGTGTAGAAGAAGAAGTGACAGCTTCAAGTTCATCAATCCATAAAAGGTAGTGAACAGCAGGTAATCTTTGCTTTAGTTCTGTCTTTATATCGTTCAAAAGTATTTTTGCATTATTCATAGGTATAATTGTAACACACAAATACCCATAATTCAATAATAAAAAAGCAAATTTTATTATAAAAAGTAAGAATAAAGAGCAAAAATTTGTTGACAAAAAAACAACAGTGTATTATTATGGATAGGCATAATTGATTATATTGGTGAATTAGCCCCTCACTTTTGTAAAAAATTACTAAAAGAAGAGTTTAGAAAAAACGGAGGTTTTTACCATGAAAACATATATGGCAAAGGCTGAAACAGTGGAAAGAGCATGGTATGTTGTTGATGCAACAGGTATACCACTTGGAAGACTGGCAAGCCAAGTAGCCGCAATACTTAGAGGAAAGAACAAGCCCACATTTACACCCCATGTGGATACTGGTGACTATGTTATTATAGTCAATAGTGACAATGTAGTGTTAACAGGCAAAAAAGAAGAAAAGAAGTTTTATCGCTATCATACAGGATTTGTTGGCGGACTTAAAGAAGTTAGATACGACAAATTGATGGCAGAAAAGAGTGATTTTGCCGTTACTAAAGCGGTAAAAGGTATGCTCCCAAAGAATTCTTTAGGTAGACAAATGATAAAGAAGTTGTTTGTTTATAAGGATGGAGAGCACAAACAACAAGCGCAACAGCCCAAAGAGCTGGTTATTGTTAAATAAGGGGTGAAAAAATGGCAACCAAAAAAGTAGCGAAGAAAATTCAGTATTGGGGAGTAGGCAGAAGAAAAAAAGCCATAGCTAGGGTAAGAATTGTTTCCGGCGGAGAAAACGGAATAGTTGTTAACAAATTACCTATGGAAGAATACTTCAAGCTTGACGCCCAAAAGTATGTTGCAAAACAACCTTTAGAACTGACAAAAACCGGAAACAAGTATGATGTAATCGTAAATGTTAATGGCGGCGGACTAACAGGACAAGCAGGAGCAGTAAGACACGGCATTGCAAGAGCTCTATGTGAAGCAGATCCCACACTAAGGGGAGAACTTAAGAGAGCGGGCTTCTTAACAAGAGACCCAAGAATGAAGGAGCGTAAAAAATACGGACTTCACA
>CAYJBW010000183.1:0-1227 GCA_964368255.1 uncultured Christensenella sp. | reverse complement strand
TAATATCTACATCTAGTTTTTTTACAATTTTGTTTTCGCAAATAACGGTGCAGTCGCCACCTTCTCTAGCTAATTGCAAAAAATATGAAGTCGTGACATCTGCTGCTGCTTCAATTACCGTATGCTCCGCCATTCTTCCGCCCGTTATCTCTTTAACCATATCATAAGGTACTTCTTTGGTCTCGTTAATTGTATAATAAACTCCGCATTTTTTGGCTTTTTCTAGCCAATGCGCGTTGGTATCTATCATAATAGGTATAAGCTGGAAGTATATTGCCAGTTGTGCCAAAATGTTGCACATTGGGCTTGCTCCCACAATAACCATATAGTCTCCCTTTTCCACGCTAAAACTATTTATTGTGGACATAGCAAGGGCAATTTTTTCCGTAAAAATTGCTTCTTCTTCATCAACACCTTCTGGGAACGGGGTAATATCTTCTACATCCATAAATACAAAGTCTTGCAAAAACCCGTCTACATCTACCCCCCTGGTTTTTACTTTGCCTGCAATATCCAATCTGTCGCTGACTTCTTCGATATAGGGGTTAAGTATTACTTTAGTGCCCCTTTTTAGTCCGTATTCTTCGCGGTCGTCACTGACAACACCAATTGCAATATGACCAAAAATAAAGGGATAGTTTTGTTTAACACTACCCGAAAAAATATTGATGTCAGAAAAAGTTGGCATTAGATGAGTCACTTTGATTTTTATCTTAGCGCTCTCTTCCATCTCCCTTTGTTCCGCCACTAATTTTGAGGTTCCGTTAGATTTGTAGCTTTTCATTTTCTCTCCTACTCTATTTCTTTTTTGAACGCAGTTTCCGCAACGGTCGTTACACTGCTTGGCATCGTTACATCTTCTTCCATCAGGTTTTCGCAATACCCAAAGGTATATTCCGCTATAGTACTAAGCGTTGCCGTACTCCCAAAGCTAAAACTATTTATGCCCGAATAGCTAAAGCTATATGCCCCTAAATTATTAAGAGCGCTCTTTATTGCAAAGCCTTGTAAGCTCGTAGTTTTGCTAAATGCGTAGCTTCCTATACTAAGCAACTCACTTCCGTATGTTATTTCAAAGTTTACTAGCCCTGTGCACTCACTAAATGCGTATGTGTTAATGTATTTTACACTATTAGGCAGTGAAAAGCTAGTTAATTTGTCACACTTATAAAATGCGTAGTTATCAATAGTTTGTAGTTTGCTACCCGTTTCTACCACTACACTTTG
>CAYJBW010000182.1:0-1239 GCA_964368255.1 uncultured Christensenella sp. | reverse complement strand
ATTTTCTTCATAGATATAAATATTATACTACAGTATAATACATTATGCAAGAGACTATTATCAATTCTGTGTCAAAAAAAAGCGTAAATTATATGTTTTTTATTTGCCAATCTATGGGTGCTTCCCCCCTGCTTTTAAGTATCTCATTGACCTTAGAAAAGTGTTTGCAGCCAAAAAAACCATAGTAGGCGGAAAGTGGAGATGGATGCGCAGCTTCCAAAACGGTGTGCTTCTTGTCAGTTATTAGTTGACATTTTTTCTTAGCGGAGGCTCCCCAGGTTAAGAAAATTATAGGATTTTCACTTTCATTTAGCTTTTTTAACACGCTGTCAGTAAAGAATTCCCACCCGTATCCCTTGTGGCTAAGCGGTTTTGATTCCCTTACAGTAAGTATAGTGTTAAGAAGTAGCACTCCTTGCTTAGCCCAAGACATTAGGTATCCATTGTTCGGTATGTAGCAACCCAAATCGGTATTTAGCTCTTTGTATATATTTTTTAGCGAAGCTGGTATTCTTATGTTTTTTTGCACAGAAAAGCACATACCGTGCGCTTGGTTTTTTTGGTGGTATGGGTCTTGCCCAATAATAACCACTCGCACTTTTTCGTAAGGCGTAAACTTGAAGGCATTATATATGTCGTTCATGTCGGGATATATTATTTCGTTTGCATACTCATACTTCAAAAATCCACGCAAAATTTTGTAATATTCTTTTTGGAATTCACCTTCTAAAACTTCGTCCCAATCGTTTTCAAAAAATACCATATTATCTCCATTACTTAAGCTACCTACATTATAATCTAAACTTACTTTTTTTTCAACAAATATACTACTGCAATACCAATAACCACTTGACAAGGCAAAAAAAAATCTATATACTTAATGCGTTATCTGGGTATGGCGCAGCTTGGTAGCGCGCTTGAATGGGGTTCAAGAGGCCGGAGGTTCAAATCCTCTTACCCAGACCAAAAGGGGCTTAATTCGCTCCTTTTTTCATAATTAACCATTAACTTTTACAATGTTAAATAGCTTGACTATTTTTTGTGCGGTAGCGTATAATATAAGCGTTCAGTAATGAACCAAGGACACAGTCCTTATCGACTAGGTACAGATACGCTCTGTACCTATTTTTTTATCTCTTTCTTTATGCCTACTTAATCGGTGTATATTACTTTATCTATAAATCAACTTTTTCTATTAACTAATTTTTATTATTATTTTATACTAGTAATGAAGATAAG
>CAYJBW010000181.1:0-1269 GCA_964368255.1 uncultured Christensenella sp. | reverse complement strand
CTTTTATAATATCTTCTATACCAAACATTTTGGTTTCCAAGAGAAACAAGAAGGTTGGGAGTACAAAGTTTTTGATTTTGAAGCATACAGTGGTTTGACCTACACCCAAGAAATGCGTAACGCAATTACTGGCAACGGACTACAAGGACAACTCAATATGAGTGACTGGATGTGGTGCTATAGTGGCAACGAAGACGCTATGAAGGCATACAACCAAGCCAATACCAAGTACGAGAATGGCAAAAA
Organism: uncultured Christensenella sp.; assembly: GCA_964368255.1. Taxonomy (GTDB): domain Bacteria; phylum Bacillota; class Clostridia; order Christensenellales; family DTU072; genus CAG-1782. The sequence goes on along the minus strand of CAYJBW010000181.1, from coordinate 1,023 downwards.
GGCTGGAGCTGAGGCAGAAAATGAAGGTAAGTTCTATTTCGAAATGGAACAACTTAAGATAGTTGACTACATACTTTCCAAGATGACTCCTCTTAACTTGTCCGGCGCTCTTCGTTATCAAATCTACAGTTACAGCGGTAGTATGATACAATCCATATCAAACAATGAAAAGGATGTGACACTTATTAACGATGACCGCATAGAACCTACCGATGTTACCAGCGTGCTTAGCACTTTGCAGGGCACTGATATAAAGAACTATGCGAAGGGCAAAGTTGGCGCAATTATTAGACAAATTAAGGCAACCTATGAGACAGTTGGTGTCACTAGCAAAGCGCAAAGAGCAGCTAACGAAAGTTGGAGTTCTATGGGTACCGAAGTAAAAGCCGCTTTAACATATGATTATAGTTCTATAGCGTCTTGGGAAAAAAAGGTGGAGCGTTTGGAAGACTTGGTTATTAAAAGAAATTATGATTGCGGAGTGGGTCTAGATGACGAATGTCCGCGCGGCACAGGACACGCAGAGTGCGAAAAAGTATATGACACAGAACATTCTATCTCTCAGTTTGTAAGCAATTATGAACAAATACTTAGATATGTAGGTGGACAAGTATCTCTTAGCTTCCAACAAAACAAAGACGCTACTACAAATAAAGCCAACAACTACAAAATTACCGATTGGAACAACCTGCCAAAAACTTATAATTGCGGTTATGGTCAAGCAAGTCAAGTTACTGAAGCGATGCTTAATGGTGTAGAGTATTTTGAGAAGCAAGAAATAAGCATTAACAGGGGCGATGTGTTTAGTGAAGCAATACTTGAAGCAGACAAGAAGCCAAGAGAGTGGTGGCAGGGAACTGGAAGTACTCCAGGTAAAGCTACATCTAAGGTTAGAGAAACTTTAGCTAACCAAACACAGGCTGACTACACATATACCTACACCTTTAGCGGTTGGTATTTAGATAACAAATTGCTCTACAAATTTGACCCTAATGACACAATAAACTGCGACCTAATTCTTTA
>CAYJBW010000180.1:0-1299 GCA_964368255.1 uncultured Christensenella sp. | reverse complement strand
CAGTAACAACAGGAACATCTGTTCCTAGGTCGGCGCTGAAGATAGACATAACCGCACCCACAATAACCAATGTGCGGTTTGTGAGAACCTCTGACCTAGTGACTGTTGTCAACTCTCCATATAGTGGAGCGGTGACAATACTCATTACTGTTTCGGATACTGAATCTGGTGTAGGGCAAGTCCTTGTTAGCAATCCACAAGGCGGTTTTAGCAGTTCTTTGGCAAATTTGCATTCGACAACTACCAATAATAGCAACCCAACATCTGTAAGAGAGGGTGTTTACCGTTTGGATTTGGGAGTAAGGGCAAACGGTAATTATACAATTACTGTTCGTGACAACGCTAGGAACTCAGCTGACGCTATAAGCGATACCACCAGGAATTCTGACACCAAATCTCTCTGGCAATTCCTTCATCAAGATAATGTTGCTCCAACGATAGCGCCGGCTGCTCTGCAATATGTAGAGCGCTCAAGCAGTACGCTTCTTGATACAAGCCCTAATATTTCCTCAACCAAAAGTTACACTTCCAACTCCGCAACTTTTGCCAACAACTTTATTACAATGACCTTTACTATAACAGATACAACTGGTTGCTCTTTTGACTTAGCTAACTCAGCCACCGCTTTACTTAGTGGAGTTAAGGTTATGTACTTCACTGGGGGAGCTATTGTAGTAATAACGCCTGTTCTTCAGACGGGTTATCCCACATTTGCCAACCCCACAAGAACCTATGTGTATAAATGTGACTTGCCGTATATGTCAAGTTCAACAGCATATCAAATAAATTTAGCCACTGGGCTGCAAGTAGCATCAGGCGGTACTGTTTGTAGTGGGTATACCATTTGGACAATAGACAAGGCAGGTAATCCGACTATACAGACTGGTATTCAAGTAAAAATTGACACCGTAGCGCCACTTATTAGTAGTCGTACCCTAGCTTCTAGTGACGGTATGGGCAATACTGCAGGTAAAGGTAGCATAGCGTACGCTAACAAAAACATTTTGCTTTCTATTACCTGTACCGACCTTGCAGACAGTGCTAGCCCAAACAACGGTTCGGGCATAAAAGCCATTTATATATTCAATAACTTAACAGAACTTCAAGTGCCGAATATGTCAGTAACTAACCTTACTGGCACTACGGTTACCCATACATTTACACTGCCTAACGACTCACACGAATTTTATAACTACCGTATAGTAGTGGTGGACCATGCCGGCAACTCCAGTCAATGGGGAGTGGGCAATGCCCTAGGTATAACCAATTATTACAATAACAAAACTTTGGAAACAACCA
>CAYJBW010000179.1:0-1306 GCA_964368255.1 uncultured Christensenella sp. | reverse complement strand
TAGCGCAAAGAACCTAGTTTTGGGCGTTTGTGGAACTTGTAATTATACGGGTTGGCCAGGCGGTCGTCTTCCTGACGCATATATGCAAGCGCAGACGGTTACTTTTACAAGTACAGATACTGTTAAGCCAGTAATACAACTTGACAAGAACTATCTTTCTTCTGATTACTATTGGCAAACAAGTAGATCGGTTACATTTAGAGCCTATGATGTTGTTGCCACTAATAAGTTAGTTAGCGTTAAAGCATACTCAGGCACAACATCTTTGTACAGTGCAGCCAATTCTCTTAATAACAACACTCTAAGAACCGCAACTGCTAGCAACTTTGCTACCGCCCTTACTGCAAGTGCTCAAGATATGTCTGGCAACACTCAAAATTCAATTTCATATTTTTCTTCTGCGACTGGAGCAGTAGCAACAGGAACATCTGTTCCTAGGTCCGCGCTCAAGATTGATATAACGGCACCGACAATTACTGATGTAAAGTTTGTAAGAACTTCTGACCGAGCTACTGTTGTCAACTCTCCGTATAAGGGTACGGTGACAATGCTTCTTACCGTTACCGATACCGAATCTGGTGTGGGGCAAGTTCTTATTTCCAACCCTGAAGGGGGCTTTAGTAATGTCGCGGCAACTCTTCACTCACAAATTAGTAGTAACAGCAACCCTACATCCGTTCGACAAGCTGTTTATCGTTATGATTTAGGCTATAAGGCAAACGGCAATTATACAATTACTGTTCGTGACAACGCCAGAAACTCAGCGAACAGTTTAACCGATACAACAAGGAACCCTAGGACACAATCTGGTGGACAATTCCGCTATCAGGACAACACCGCGCCTATTGTGGCTACGCCTACCTTGCAGTACTTAAAACGCTCAAGCGCACTTACCGTAACAAGTCCTACTGAAACAAATACCAACTATGTAGCAGGTTCGTTTGCAAACAACTATGTAACGATGACCTTTACTATAACAGATACAACGGGTAGTTCTTTGTATAATGCCAACTACTATACAGCAGGGCTTTATTCAACTACACCGGTCATAATAAATGACCCTACAAAAGTTCTTTATTATATGGGTGGCGCTCTTAAAACGGCATCTGCGGTACGACAAAGTAGTACATACGATAGTGCTATATCTGGATGGCGAAATGTGTATAAATGTAATTTACCATATCTATCAAATTCCACCGCTTATCAAATAAATTTAGCGACTGGACTGCTAGTCACCTCAGGCGGTACTGCTTGTAGTGGGTATACTATTTGGACAAAAGACCTAGCGGATAACCCCAAGCATTCC
>CAYJBW010000178.1:0-1375 GCA_964368255.1 uncultured Christensenella sp. | reverse complement strand
GAAACAAACCGCACGTTAATATTGGTACAATAGGCCACGTTGACCACGGTAAGACCACATTGACAGCAGCTATCACCATGGTTGCAGCCGCTGGCGGAAACGCAGATGTTATGCGTTATGACCAAATCGACAAGGCTCCGGAAGAGAAGGCAAGAGGAATAACGATAAACACTTCTCACGTTGAGTACCAAACAGCTGGCCGTCACTATGCACACGTTGACTGCCCTGGACACGCGGACTATGTTAAGAATATGATCACTGGCGCAGCTCAAATGGACGGAGCAATACTAGTTGTTGCATCTACCGACGGACCAATGCCCCAAACTCGTGAGCACATTCTTCTAGCTCGTCAAGTTGGCGTTCCTTACATCGTAGTATTCATGAACAAAGTAGACCAAGTAGACGATCCTGAGCTACTAGAATTAGTAGAAATGGAAATAAGAGAACTTCTTTCCAGCTACAACTTCCCTGGTGACGATACACCTATCATTAAGGGTTCCGCTCTAAAAGCTATGCAAGCATGTGCAGCTGGCAAGTCTGACAGCGCTGATTGTGATTGCATTAGAGAACTTCTTGCAGCAGTTGATAGCTTCATACCAGATCCTACAAGAGAAACCGACAAGCCTTTCTTAATGCCTGTTGAGGACGTATTCACAATTACTGGCCGTGGCACAGTTGCTACCGGTAGAGTAGAGCGTGGACAAGTTAAGGTTCAAGACAAGGTAGAAATCGTTGGTCTTATGGAAAAAGCCAAAGAGACAACAGTTACTGGCGTAGAAATGTTCCGTAAACTTCTTGACTTTGCTCAAGCAGGCGACAATATTGGCGCACTTCTAAGAGGTATTGAGAGAAAGGATATTGAGCGCGGTCAAGTTTTGGCTAAGCCAGGTTCCATTCATCCTCACACAGAGTTTACTAGCCAAGTATACGTACTAAAGAAAGAAGAAGGTGGAAGACATACCCCATTCTTTAATGGTTACCGTCCACAGTTCTATTTTAGAACAACAGACGTTACTGGCAATATCACCCTTCCAGAAGGTGTAGAAATGGTTATGCCTGGCGATAACATCACCATGGAAATCAAACTTATCACACCTATCGCTATCGAGCAAGGACTTCGTTTCGCTATCCGTGAAGGTGGCAGAACAGTTGGCTCAGGCGTTGTTGCTTCCGTCATAAAATAATAATCCCATATTATAAATACAAAAAGTGCCAACAAATTTGTTGGCACTTTTTTATGTAAGAATAAATTAAAATATTATCCGTCAGAAACTGTCCGTCATAGACTATTTTTTTGCTAAAGACTATTCTCTGTCAAAACTATTCTCCGTTAAAGACTATTTCGTAAAAAACTATTCTTGTCAAAGACTATCTG
>CAYJBW010000177.1:0-1394 GCA_964368255.1 uncultured Christensenella sp. | reverse complement strand
CGGCTTGTTTCTGTGCCAGTTCGAGAGCTTCTTTTTGCTTTTCAGCATCAACCTTCGCCTGTGCTTCTCGTTGTTCTGCCAATTTCGCCGCATTGTCGCGCTCTGCTGCAATCTCTACCGCCTGCGCCAGTTGTTTTGCTGCTTCAAGCTCTCTTGCTTTCGTTTCGCGCTCGATTCGTTCAGCCTCTTCGCGGGCTTTGCGTTCTGCCTCGGCTTTGATTCTTTCTTCTGCTGCTTTCTGACGCTTTATTTCAGCGTCGATGATTTCATTTAGCTTTGCGGTATAGACTGCTTCCGGTTCGCGAATGAACGGTGCAACCAGCGCATCAGAGATACCGCCAATCAATCCAGCTCGTTCAGTGATTGCAGATAGGTTAGCCTTGCGGCTCTCAACCATATCTTGCACTGCTTTATCTGCTTTCACCATTTCGGCAACCTTTTCAAGCGCGGCTTTGGTTAGTTTCGCTTTTTCAGTCAGATTGCTAAGTATTGCCAGCTTTTCAATGTTGCCGGTCTGAAATTCTTTGGGGACACCTGACTCAAGATAAAGCGTATCAAGCTCATTCTGCAAAAGCTTCAAGCAATGCGCTTTCTGCTTGTCTTCAAAGACTGCGACCTGTTTAAGAATCTTTTCTCGGCTATCAAGTATCATCTTGGCAAGCTCGACAGCCTGAGCATTGAAAACATCAACAGGTGCGGAAAGCTCTTTCTTAACGTCTTTTCGACGCTTGTCGATTTCACCTGCCAATTTGTTGAGGTCTGTTGCCATCTTCTTGGCTTCTGGCAACGTTTCAATCGTTACTTCAATGTCATATTGCTTGAGGTTTTCAAGCAGTTCGGCTTTGATTTCGGTTAGGTTTGCGCTGATTTGCGCGGGTGTTACGGTTACTTGGATTTCATTCATTTCTATCTTTTACTCCTTTTAATATTTTCTCGATAATCAACGCCCGCAGGCTTATACCGCGAGACGCGCACTCTGTTTTGAGCTTTATGTACAGCTCGTCGTGCACTTTGAAAAAAATAGCTCTCATAATTTCTCCTTTTCTTTAACTGTTTACTTAGTATATCAAAATATATTGATATACACAACATTTTTTAAAATATATTTTTCCGTACAACAAAAAACCCGCTACTAGAGCGGGCTATAAAGAGAGAATTATGGTCTTTAGGTAAAGTGTGTTTGACAATGGCCGCAGACAATATCGCCGTCGATAAGCCACAGTGCACCGCCGCAAAGCGGGCAAGGCTCGCTTAAATTCGCTTTATTTTTTACCGGTTTGTTTTTCAAACTTTACGTTACCGTTTAAGAGCCGTTTAGATTTACACCATTCTCAAACTCACCAAAAAGATAGTGTGTACATATTGTACCATATAGTTTACATACATTCAATCAA
>CAYJBW010000176.1:0-1415 GCA_964368255.1 uncultured Christensenella sp. | reverse complement strand
CCGAGAACGGAGCGTCTATACTGGTTTTTTATATTCTTCTGTACCATGGAGTGTAGTATTACCATGGTCTTTTTCAATTCTAGCGCATTTGCCCTAACTCGTGTACTACGGAGCATATTACCTAATTTTCCCATTTCTTTTATAGTACCATTAGGTAAAAATAAAGTCAATCTTATTTGCGAAATAAACGGGCACACAAAAACAGTAGTTGTCCCTTGTATTTACCTTTTAGTTATTGCTTTTAGTATGGGATTATGGTATATTTTTATCAATGGATGCATTTAGACAGAAGTTCAAAAGCCTATGGGTGAATAAATTTTTTTATAGCGGTTTCTACTTGGGGGCGCTTGCTTTGTGTATCTACTTATCCTGGATACTAAATGTCCCTGCCATTGGTCTTGCCGCAATATCACTTTTCGGCACTTTTACGCTACTTTTTATTGAAGATATTACCCCCACAATGCCACTGCTTATTATGGCGTGTTGCATTTTCGCCACCGATGACATAGGCGGTTATCTGATTTATATCCTTGTGCTTATTCCCCTTATTCTTTCTATAATAATGCACTTTATTATTTACCCGACAAAAATCAAACTGGGCAAAATGTTTTTTCCACAGCTTGCAGTATCTGTTGTACTGCTACTAGCAGGTGTGGGTAGTATCGCTGTCAAAAACTATTTTTCCACATTCTTTTATAGTTTGCTTCTTGGCGTGGTTATACTTATATTTTATGTGCTTTACTATACCTACTACACTGACGAAAAAACGGACAAGACAGCTTACTTTGCTAAGATTATGCTGTGGTTCGGTCTGCTGCTTTGTGCGCAGATAGTGAGCCATTATATTAAGAATGCCATTCCGATAGCCGACTTTGGCAAGGAGTGGATAAATCTTGGTTGGGGAATAGATAACAATGTAGCGACTTTGCTACTACTTACCGCCCCTTTTACCTTCTTTTTGGCGACAAAGGACCAAAAGAAAGCTTGGCTTTATACATCACTTGGACTAATTCAGTATGCAACAATTGCGCTGACATTTAGTAGGGGTGGTATGCTTTTTGCCCTTCTTACAGCACCTTTCGTGATAGGATACACCTTTTTTAAGAGCAAAAAAATACAAGTTCTTATACCTACTTTGGTGTGCATAGTGACTGCTCTTGCGATATATTTTAGCTTTTTTGACACTATAAATGGCATGATAGCATCAATGTTCCGCGGATTTAATGATATAACAGGGGATTTTACCGCTAGCAGGAATTTGCTCTATAAGGAAGCCTGGCAGGTGTTTATTAAGCATCCAATTAACGGCGCAGGAATGGGATATTCTGGCAGTAACTATGACATGGTCGTTATTGGATTTTATTGGTTCCACTCTACATTATTCCAAATAATAGGGAGCATGGGCATACTAGGAT
>CAYJBW010000175.1:0-1427 GCA_964368255.1 uncultured Christensenella sp. | reverse complement strand
CCAACAAAGTTGTGGTAATAACGGGCGCAGGTGGCATTATTTGTGGCGGAATAGCCACAGAACTAGCTTCATCTGGCGCAAAAATCGCTTTAATTGACCTAAATATTGAGTCGGCGGAAGCGCAAGCGCAGATTGTAAGAAAAAATGGTGGCAACGCTAGAGCGTATCAAGCTAGCGTAATTGACAAAAGTTCTTTAGAAGTAGCCCACCGGAAAATTGTGGAAGAACTAGGCACTTGCGACATACTAATAAACGGCGCAGGGGGAAATAGTCCGCGAGCCACAACGGATAATGAGTATTGCGACTTAGATATGCCTGTTACAAAGGACTTTTTTGGGTTAGAAGAAAGCGGAGTACGATTTGTTTTTGACCTAAACTTCCTTGGGACATTCCTTACAACGCAAGTTTTTGCCAAAGATATGCTGGGCAAAAAAGGATGTTCTATACTTAATATTTCTTCTATGAATGCCTTTTCTCCGCTGACAAAAATACCGGCATACAGCGCGGCAAAGGCAGCAATTAGCAACTTTACCCAGTGGCTTGCAGTGCATTTTGCTAAGTCAAATATAAGGGTAAATGCCATTGCGCCAGGCTTTTTTGTTACCAAGCAAAACAAAGACTTGCTATATAACAAAGACGGCACCAAAACACCAAGAACAGGCAAAATTCTTTCCGCCACACCTATGGAAAGATTTGGCGAAATATCCGAACTAATGGGCGCAACAAAGTTACTTATATCCCAAGAAGACGCTAGTTTCATTACTGGTGTTGTGCTACCAATTGACGGCGGATTTAGCGCATATAGCGGAGTGTAATTATGGATTATACCTTTATAGAAAACAGCAAAATAATACCCGTCGTGGTAATAAATAACTTGGAAGATACTATTCCCACACTTAGCGCGCTTGCAAAGGGAAATATTAACATTGCAGAAATAACTTTCCGCACTTCTTGTGCCGTTGAAGCAATTATTCTTGCCACTAAGACCTTTCCCGATATAGTTATTGGCGCAGGAACGGTAATAAACAAAGAGCAATGTACAAGCGCAATTAACGCAGGGGCAAAGTTTGTGGTGTCGCCAGGTTTTTGCAAGGAAGTAGGGGACATTTGCAAAGCTCGTGGCATAGCCTATATACCTGGGATAATAACTCCAACGGAGATTATTACCGCATTAAATGACGGTTTTAGCATGCTAAAATTCTTCCCAGCAGACAGCTTTGGCGGTGTAAAAACGCTCAAGGCGCTAAGCGCAGCTTTCCCCAATGTTTGCTTTGTGCCAACGGGTGGCATTGACCTTAATAATATGAAAGAGTACCTGTCATTGCCCTTTGTAAAAGCGATTGGCGGAAGTTTTATGCTCAAAGGTAGCTTTGACGATATAACAGAAAAATGCAAAAAAACAATGACTATTTTGGGCGGAATATGAA
>CAYJBW010000174.1:0-1465 GCA_964368255.1 uncultured Christensenella sp. | reverse complement strand
TTGTTTTACCTAACTGTAACATCCTATCGTTGAAAATACTAATAGCTTCAATAGTTCTTACAGGTTTTCCTTTTTTATCAACAGAGTCTATAACTACAAAATAAGCTGTGCCGGAATTCGAGTATCCGCCGTATTTAGCAATATTTTATTTTGGGCTAATTTCTTTACCGTCTACTTTTATACTTAATCTCTGTGGGTAAAGCTTAGACTTTTTAGAGTTATCTGCCTTGCGTAAATTTGCCTCATATAATTCTCCTCTTTTCGTTTCAAGTTTTTTTGTGATTTGCACATCTTCTGTATCCGTTTGAGTTATTACATGGTTAAGTAACGCTTTGCTATTAGAAGCCATTGCAATTTTTATTGTAGTCTCAAAATTGTAAGACTTGTCTTTACTGCCAGCGAAATCAATGTTTTTCCGAGCATAAAACTTTTTCCAGTTGTGATTGTACTCTTTGTTCAGAATATCTCCTACCACTATGTTGTAGTAAGCATCGAAAGCATGGTGGAAGTCATTGACATCGCGCGACTTGGTAAGTCCGTATAGTTTCCTAAACATAGACACATTATTTGCTCTAGATAGTACAATTTCTACCTTTTCTACCTTATTTTGATAATTCACTGCGAAATAATGTTCCAGTAGCTCTCTTAAGCATGTCGCTGTTTGGTTGGTTTCTACAAGCTGTCTGTTGATAAACTTATCCTGTTCTTCCGCTGTGATATCACTAGTTCTTACTAACCTAGCATACTTTTCGTCACTAATTAGCTTTGCACTATGTAATGTTTTCCACAAACCTACTTGTCGAAAATCTTTCGGTATTGGATACTCATTTGTTTTATCTTTGTTTATTTTTTGACTTACTAGCACCTTATTGTCTAAACTATCATCTTTTACATGAGCTCTAGGTATAATATGGTCCACATCATAATTGTTTCCGGTAAAAAGCTCATCAATTGATATGTCGTTACCGGTATACATGCACTTACCCCGTTGCATAAAATATAAGTATAATTTTTCGGAGTTTAATTCGCTGTCTGATTTGCTTTGCAGTTCTTTTTCATACATTGGTAGTGATTCTACTAAGTTTTCTAGTTGCGCTTTATCCCAGTCACTACTACCCTTTTTGTTTTTCTTGGAATACTCCGCCACAACTTTTCTAGCTTCGTTATAGGTATCTTGTATTTTTTCTCTTCTTATTTTTGTTCTCTTATTCTTTTGTTTGTCCGTGTTGGTTCTCGTCACTTCAATAAAGATTTTACTCGGCGTAGCTTTGGTTTGTTTTAGAATGTCTTTTACAAGTCCGAATGCTTGCCAAACAGTTTTTTTCACCGATGGTGAACAATACATGTTTTCCACATCTTCATAACTTATTTTTTCACTTAAAATAATGTCGTTTTCTTGGTTATACTTCTCTAAAGCTTCCGCAAAATTGTATAGTTCATTATTCAAAATTTGTTGTAAGTTTTG
>CAYJBW010000173.1:0-1470 GCA_964368255.1 uncultured Christensenella sp. | reverse complement strand
GTGCTGCTACAACAGCAACGATTAAGACCAATGCTAAAAGTTTTTTCATTTTCATTCTTTTTGTCCTCCAAGCTTTTTTTATTTTATTTTTGAAATTAATCAACAGTTTTAGTCGGATATTACTAAGTCATTATCCGTCATAGAAATAATTTTTGCTAAGGACTCCACTCTTATGCCCCTAGCTCTTATATTATCTCCACCCTTTTGGAAAGCCTTCTCAATAGCTACTCCGCATCCAACAAGGGTAGCTCCGCTTTGGCTAACAAGTGACACAAGACCACTAAGCGCCTCCCCGTTAGCTAGAAAGTCGTCTATAATTAGTACTCTGTCACTGCTCGATAAATATTCCTTAGAAACGACAATGTCATATACCTGTGAGTGGGTATATGACATTATTTTGCTACTAAAAACTTCCTTGGATATGTTCTTTGTTTGTGACTTCTTTGCAAAAACCATTGGTACGCCAAAAATCTTTGCTGTGAAGCCGGCAAGGACAATTCCTGAAGCCTCAATTGTGAGAATTTTGTTGATATTGTTACCCTCAAATAAACGAAAAAATTCTTTGCTCAAATTCTCAACCAATTCTAGGTCTACTTGGTGGTTCAAAAAGCTGTCAACCTTCAATATGTTGTTTGGATACACCTTTCCGTCTTTTAGAATTCGACTCTTAAGTAACTGCAATTTTCTCTCCTATGTATAACCTATATATCTATTTTATAAATACAAAAAACCATAGTCAAGCGAAATTAGGCGAATTTTGCAACTATTTGAAATATTTTTTGTGTTAATATTTGGATATCCCCAACTTGCCCAAAAATATATATTTTTTATGCTAGAACCGTGCAATTTTAGTTTACTTTTTGCAAATATTATGCTAGTCAAACTTACCGAAATGGAGAGAAAGATACCTTAATATTGCAACCCGTTTTTGAAGAAAAAGATATACCGAGAGAATTCGCATACGGATAAATTGTACTAGACATACAATATCTATCGTTTGCAATAAGTTCCACACTGGACTTGTCGCAAAAAATCTCCATGGATATATGCTTTTCGTTGGTGTCGCAATACCTTATGTTACAGTCACCGTCAAGTTTTGCGCCTTTGATAGCGTAACCGCTATTCGTTCTGTCAAAAACGAACTGCCCATTGTCGTAGATAATACTTGTTTTGTTCTTACCATTTGTGCGTAAGTTTATATTTAGGTCACTACAGCCATCTATTTCTACCTTAAGCAGGTAACAATCCCCGGACGCACCAGTAATTGTGGTTTCTTCTTTTACAAAAAGTTCTTGCTTTATTTTGTCTAACTCAAAATAATTATAAACTTCTTTAACGGGCTTTTGCTTTACAATGCCATTTTCTACAAATATTTCTTTTGGAAGCGTCATAATGCCCGCGTAGCCCTGACCTAAATAGCTAGTTGGATTACTGCGGAACCACATTTGCATCCAAGCAATGATTATTGTT
>CAYJBW010000172.1:0-1478 GCA_964368255.1 uncultured Christensenella sp. | reverse complement strand
CGCAGGCGGTAGAGATTGCAGCAGAGCGTGACAACGCAGCGAAAATGGCAGAACAGAGAGAAGCACAGGCAAAGGTTGATGCTGAAAAGCAAAAAGAAGCTCTCGAACTGGCACAGAAACAAGCCGAAGAAGAAAGGAAAAAAGCAACTCTTGAGCGTGCAATGCTCGAAATGGAACGGGCAGAAATTGAAGCCGCGAAACAAAGCAAAAAGCCGGAATTAGGTAAGTCCTGCAAGTCTTTCTATGTTCGGGCACAAATTAGATTACGCTGCGAGCCGAATGCAACAAGGGAAGATGTAGAGAACACTCTGAATCAGATTATTTCCGAAAACTACGGCGAAGTTTTGCGGATTGATAGCGTAATAGGAGAGTAAAACAATGGCGTTGATTAAAACGATGACAATTTTGATTTTACCGAATAAAAGAGGTGTTAGATGATTCAGAAAATGAGCGATGCCGAGTATTTTGCGCATAAGGCGATAAGTCAGAGCTTTCTCAAGCTGCTTAAACGCTCACCGGCTCACGCTTTGCACGCAATGAAGAATCCGAAGCCGCCTACCGAAGCGATGTTGATAGGCACTTGCTTACACGCGTTAATTCTTGAGAATAAGCGTGTATTTGTTGCCCTGCCGGAAAGTGCAAAAGGAACAAGCAAGGCGGCGAAGATGGTTAAAGCTGATTTTGCAATAGAACATGCAGGCAAAATCATACTTTCAGCCGATGACGCGGCAAAGGTCGAAGCGATGGCCGAAAGCGTATTAAATCATTCCGGAGCGAGTGCAATTCTTGGTTTGGGTGGGGAAAGCGAATTGCCTATCTTTTGGGAAGAAAATGACCTGACGATGAAGGGCAAGATAGACCGCGTTAATCCGTTGGGAGTTATCGACGTAAAGACAACCAAAGACGCTAGTTTGACTGAGTTTGCCAAGTCTGTTTATAACTTCGGTTATCATGTGCAAGCAGCGCATTACTTGGCAGGTGCAGCGGCTAACGGCTTGCCTTGCGATGACTTCATTATTATCGCCGTTGAGAATGAGCCGCCATATTGCACCGCATTGCGCAAAATCGACCACGTATCAATAATGGAAGGGGAACAGGAAAGGCAAGAGTTAATACAAAAATATCTGAAATGTGTTAAAAAAAATCACTGGCCGGGTTATAATGACGAAATCGAAACCGTGTCTATCCCAAGATGGGGTTTTAAGCATATCATAAACGAGGAGTATTAAAAATGGAAGAAAACAGACAGATGACTACTACCAACGGCACCGAACTGGCCGCAACCGCAAGCGCGGCAATGGCAAAGGCTGAAATTGAATCAGCGTATATTATGGCAATGAAACGACCACGCAACTGGATGAACGTTCGCGCTCAGATTCTTGCAGCGTGTGAACGCCCTGTTTTTGCTGAAAAAGCAGAGTATCAAAAGCCGATTGGCGGCAGTAAAATCAGCGGGCCGAGTATCAGATTCGCTGAAA
>CAYJBW010000171.1:0-1502 GCA_964368255.1 uncultured Christensenella sp. | reverse complement strand
AATAATCATATTATACCTAACTAGCGTTTATGACATCTCAAATAGATCAACTATATACTTTTATGAGTAAATGATATACCTTTCTCGGTAAATGTGGACATGAATATCAATCACAAAAAACTTCGTAACAAAGCCATAAATTTAGGGGTGCGTAAACTAGTCAGGGGTGCGTGATTTACTCTCAAGGGTGCGTGATTTCTGCTAGGGGTGCGTAATTGTATCACAATAGGTAATTCAACACACATAAAAAAGGAAGGCATTGTGCCTTCTTTTTTTGTGTAAATAAGCTAATAGGGGGATCGAACGGGCAAATTTAAGGAAAGCCTAAACGGCTTTCCGCTTTGCCCACGGCGTGATAGCAACCTTAATGGCAAGCAAGCTATGCTTGCGCTGTGACAGAACTTTAGTTCTGGCATTGCGGAGCGACCCGCTCATCTCCACTACAGCCTTCGGCTCCGACCAAACGAAAATCAGCGGAGCCGATTTTGTCGGACTTAATAAGGAGTCCTCGGCAAAAAGCGTCGTTATTGCCTGCGGCGAGTAAAATTCTAAGTGCATGAGTGCAGACTTGAGCTTGGATAGACAACCACATAAAAAAGGAAGGCATTGTGCCTTCTTTGTTTTGGTAAAAGTTTGTAATAACAGGCAATTCCATGACTAAACTAGAAATAATGAAACAACGAACCAAAGTGATAAAGATAGTTTTATTTGACTTTAATGCATGTTTTGGATATAATAGTATTGCATAAATGTTTATGCAAGGCTTCGTTTGATATTGCAAAGGATAACCGCAAGACTAAATAGCGGTATATGGCAACAACCATTTAATATTAGAAGCCTACGGCTTGCCCTTAAAGTTTAACACAGTTAGTGCGTTTGGAAATTTGACACTTATAAAATCTGAGCCGTGATTTGTAATCGAATAGGGGATGTGACACGAAAGTGCATCACGAACTGCAGCTGTAAGGTTAGTTTAGTTATTGCCTTATAGTGACCAAAGTGTTTGAATGTCAGCGAAGGAATTTCCACAATAAAATGCGAGCTATGAACATAGGTCGCATTTTATTATACTTAAAAAAAGTTCTGCTCCCTATTCTTATTTTTGTGATATTAAGAAATAAGCCGGTATTTGCTATACACTATATCGTATTTCTTCACGGGAAGAACTTCTCGACCATGAGAGTTTTACAACAAAGAAGATGATATTCTTAGAATTTGTTATATCTTTCCAAACGATATATAATGCCCAAAATAGTAAGACATGAAATCGGCATAAAAATATGTACCTATGCATCAACATATTTGCTGATATCAAAATTTCCGCTGATGACAGTGTTGCTTTATTAAGTCCGATAATTTTGCTTGTATTTTCTACTACGAAAAAAAGTAAGAGAGTCTGATTTTTTTAATTAAAAAACTATTTGACAATAAATAGATACAAAAATCCCTTTTATTTGCTATTTACAAAAAATAAAAAATGTGCCACAATAATAGTATTAGTA
>CAYJBW010000170.1:0-1519 GCA_964368255.1 uncultured Christensenella sp. | reverse complement strand
AGCAAGAAAGCTCCGCAATTTTGTTGTGCATCCACTACAAGATGTTGCTGAAATAGAAGATAGGCAAAATGCCATTAAAGAACTTACAAAAAACTTGCAACTTAGGAGTTTGCTTGGTAGTGTGCTTGGCAAGGTAAAAGATATTGAAAGGCTTGTTACAAAAATTTCGTATGGTACAATTATGCCAAGAGATTGTGTAGCTTTGCAGCAGTCAGTACGCCAGTTTCGCCTAATAAAAGAACTAATTATTCAGGCAAAAGCGCCACTTTTCCATACTTTAACCGCCAACTTTGTTGTCGCGACTGAACTTGCGGACCGCATAGAAAATACTATTGTTAGTGAACCGCCAGCCACGCTAAAAGACGGGGGTTTTATAAATAACAATTGGGATAGCGAACTTGACCAAGTCAGAAGAGTGCAAAAAGACACAAAATCTGTGCTTTCTAAGTTTGAAAACGACCAAAAATTACTTACAGGCGTGCCTAGTCTAAAGGTGGGATTTAATAGAATTTTCGGTTATTATATAGAGATATCTAAGAACAAAAAGCCGGATACTTTGCCTGCTGGTTATATACGGAAGCAAACGATAGCAAATGGCGAGCGATATGTAAATGACGAACTAATGAACCTGGAAAAGGAGATTTTGGGCGCAGCGGATAAGATTTTGTTTTTGGAAAATCAAATTTATGACGAGTTAAAAGACTACCTAAACACTTTTGTAACAGCTCTGCAACATAATGCGGAAATAATTGCAAATCTCGATTGTTTACTTTCTCTTGCGGAAGTTGCTGTAAAGAATAATTATGTTTGTCCAAAGTTCGTTAAGGATAATGAAATTAACATTATTGACGGCAGGCATCCCGTTGTTGACGAACTTATTGGAGCAAATGAATTCGTTCCTAATGACTCCCTTATTAACAAAGATAACACCACAATGATTATTACTGGGCCAAATATGGCAGGTAAAAGCACATATATAAGGCAAGTTGCGCTAATTGTACTTATGGCGCATATAGGAAGTTTTGTGCCGGCAACAAAGGCGGAACTATGTGTTGTGGATAAGATTTTTACCAGGGTAGGCGCAAGTGACAACCTTATAAGGGGACAAAGCACTTTTATGGTGGAAATGCTAGAAGTTGCTAATATTCTTAACAATGCCACTTCCAAAAGTTTGCTAATTCTTGACGAAATAGGCAGGGGAACATCGACTTTGGACGGTCTAAGTATAGCTTGGGCTATTGTGGAGCATATTTCTATCAATGTAAGAGCAAAAACACTGTTTGCAACACATTATCACGAGCTTAGCGAGCTGGAACAATTACTTAAAGGCATACAAAATTATCGCATTCTCATTCAAGAAAAGAGTGACGGCATTACCTTCCTTTATAAAATAGCTAGGGGTGGGGCAAACAAGAGTTTTGGTATCGAAGTTGCAGCAATCGCAGGTGTAAAAAAGTCTGTAATTGACCGAGCAAAGGAAATAATGGAATCACTTTCCGAAAGTCATGAACTTAGTGGT
>CAYJBW010000169.1:0-1522 GCA_964368255.1 uncultured Christensenella sp. | reverse complement strand
GTGTCAAAGTCGATAGTAATGCAGTAGGGTGTGCCAACTTCGTCTTGCCTACGATAACGCTTGCCGATGCTTCCTGCTTCGTCATAAGCGCAATTAAAGTACTTGGATAGTTTGCGATATAGTTCTAACGCGTTGTCGCTAAGTTTCTTTTGCAAGGGTAGTATAGCAACCTTGTAAGGGGCAATAAAGGGGTGGAAACGAAGCACAACTCTAGTATCTCCGTCAGCAAGAGTTTCTTCTTCGTACGCGTCACACAAGAAGGCTAGCGTCACTCTGTCCGCTCCTAGGCTAGGTTCTACCACATAAGGAACATACCTTTCGTTAGTTATTGGGTCAACATAGTCAAGAATTTTGCCACTCTTTGTTATATGTGCATTTAGGTCGTAGTCGGTACGGTCAGCAATGCCCCAAAGCTCTCCCCAACCAAAGGGGAATTTGTATTCAAAGTCCGTTGTTGCAAGGGAATAAAAGCTAAGCTCTTTGGCGGAGTGGTCTCTAAGCCTTAGACATTCTTCTTTCATACCTAAGTTAGTTAACCAGTTTTTGCAAAATTCTTTCCAATAAGCGAACCACTCTAGGTCAGTTCCTGGCTTGCAAAAGAACTCGAGTTCCATTTGCTCAAACTCTCTCGTGCGGAAAGTAAAGTTGCCTGGGGTTATTTCGTTACGGAAACTTTTGCCGATTTGTGCAATGCCAAAGGGTATTTTCGCCCTTGTGCTTCTTTGCACATTGGCAAAGTTAACAAAAATGCCTTGCGCCGTTTCTGGTCTAAGGTATATTGCATTGCTACTATCTTCCGTCACGCCTTGAAATGTACGGAACATTAGGTTAAATTGCCTTACACCCGTAAAATTGCTATTTCCGCATACTGGGCACTTGATTTTTTTATCTTGCACGAACTTTTCCATTTGTTCGTTGCTCCAACCTGTTATTGCAATATCTAGCTTGTTTTTTGCTACATATTCTTCGATAAGCTGGTCGGCGCGGTGACGGGATTTGCAATCTTTGCAGTCCATAAGCGGGTCGCTAAATCCGCCCACATGTCCACTTGCTTCCCAAACTGTCGGGTTCATCAAAATAGCGCAGTCAACACCTACATTGTACTCACTTTCTTGCACAAATTTTTTCCACCAAGCTTTTTTGATATTGTTCTTTAGTTCCACACCAAGTGGGCCATAGTCCCAAGTGTTGGCAAGTCCACCATAAATTTCGCTTCCACGAAAGATAAAACCTCTATTTTTGCATAAGGACACCAATTTGTCCATAGTTAATTCCGCCATTTTGCACTTCTCCAATTTTTTACGATAATCAATAATAATTATATAAAAATAGTTATATAGTGTCAAGCAAACATAAAACAAATAGCTATTGAATAGAATAAATTATGAAAAAAATTAACATTTTTATCCATATATTAACAAACTTTCTTATTATTGTTATTTTGTTCGGTCTGTATCTTGCATGCGTGCCAAACCTTGACGCCACCGCTGCAAATGCTCCTATTTATAAGGGGCATACACAA
>CAYJBW010000168.1:0-1525 GCA_964368255.1 uncultured Christensenella sp. | reverse complement strand
CCTTTACTCTAGGTTCTGACTTTGATTTAGGTTTTGACTTAGTTTTGTTATTTTCCTTTGTCAAGTCACTTGCTTTCGCGCTTATCTCTTCGGTTTTGCCAACACTTGATTTTTCGCTCTGCTGGGGGGTATTTTCGCCATTTGTACCGACATTTTCTTTTTTGGCTATTACTTCTTTGTCAATTTTCTTGTCTAATGTCTTGCCATTCTCTTTAGTATTAGGTAATTCTACCTTTTTGTCCAAACTAGCCTTTTTTGTTGCTATGCTATCCTTTGTTGCGACAACTTCTATTGCTTTTGACTCTAAACTTTGTTTAGTTTCTTTGGGAGTAGCGCAAACCTTTGCTTCTATTTTCTTTGCTACACTTTCTGCATTATTATTTATAACTGGTTTCTTGTTTGCAGATGCTGCCTGCGCCATAGCCGTGGCTTTTTCTTTTATCTTTTTCTTTTGGTATCTTCTAATAAATACCTTGGGGATATTGAAATCATTAAGTCTATGTAAGAACATCGCATCTTGCAGACTTCTCATAGCAATTCTGGAGCTGGTGCCTTCCATATTGTTCGCGTTATCTTTTTTTGCCCCACACTCCCTAATTACTTGCAACGCATTCTCCAAAAACTTTATTTTTAGTTTGTACTCGTTAGAAGTTTGCGCAATAAGTCCAATCGCCGACAAAGACGGTATAAAGATGTACATTATTGATTCTGTCCAAGTAGGATTGATAGCAAATGCAAAAAAGAGAAGAATAATAACAAAAGTAAGTCCTATGGTAACCAAAAAGTTTTTGTATTCTACCATATAATAATAATCATTTTCAAAACTTTTTTTGATTGCGTTAAAATGTGCAAATTTGTCATTAGCTTCTTCGGGTGTGGCAAAGTAATAGTTCTGTAATCTATCTTTCTTTTTTAATCTTTTCGCATAATTTAGCATATCTTGGTGACTTACCGAAATCATAATCGACTTGTTTGTAAAAAGGTCAAAAACCTTGATATCATACATTTCCCAAAAAGTTACACCTTCTTTTTCCCACCTTTTCACCCAAATATTGGTGAAAATTTGCATAATAACGACACAACCCGATAGTAGCACAATTATTTTGGATATGTTATCGGATATATTAGTAATACCTTCTACATTGGGGAATAAAATGGTAAGGTATTTATTAAAAATACTAATTAGCGGCATCATAAAAGATAGAATTACTCTAAAGTAATAAATCCTATCCTTTCTAATCGTACAATACTCTGACGCCCAAAGGTATTTTAAGTTGTTTTCATTGTTTTGTCTGTTGTATAGATTCATAATGTTACTATTACTATAAATTTGTAAGCAAATTATAAAATAAATATTTCTGTTCCATAAAAACATCAGAATAACCTAAGTTTGTTGTTGTTTTTACCATTCATTAAAAATTTTTGCTCGAATTTATTCAATTTCCCCCGTTTCAATTATTTGTTCGTACACCTTTTTATTCTATTGTTTCTATTAAAAAACTCACTGGTCTAAAGCCATCATTGC
>CAYJBW010000167.1:0-1533 GCA_964368255.1 uncultured Christensenella sp. | reverse complement strand
ATGCAATAGTTGAGTATAACGACAGAATAAAGCAAGACATCCTTGCCACGGAAATAGTTGCAGATTTAATTAGCGATATTGTGTCAGAGATGGAAATTGGCGAATATAATTTCGTAGTAAAACTTTCCATAAAATAATATAGATAAGGAGATTATTATGTTAAAAGACGATATAAGAAAGGATTTTACTCTTGCTAGAAAGAATAATGACACCATTCAAAAAAATGCGTTAGAAGCTATTGTCGCCGCTATTTTGCAACGGGAAAAGCTAGAAGCTGGCAGAATTGTTAGTGACAGCGAAGTGGTGGAATGTATCACCAAAGAAATAAAAGTCCAAAGAGAAATTATGGAGATGTGGGCGGGCAAAAACAAAACCAACGAAGAAGAAGCAGCAAGCAAAGTTGCTGTGCTTAGTAATTATTTGCCCAAACAAATGACCAAAGAAGAAGTGCTTGTACTAATTAAGGAAGCAGACATTTATGAAGATACCTCCCCAAAAACTAAGGGAATGATACTTAAAGCAATTATGCCCACCCTTGCAGGCAAGTTCGACAAAGCGCTAGTTAATCCATTAGTGGAAGAATATTTAAGCAAAAAATAATTATTCTATAACAAAAAGCAGAAGAATATTTAAGCAAAAAATAATTGTTTTATAACAAAAAGTAGAAGAATATCTAAGCAAAAATAATTGTTCTATAACAAAAAGCAGAATAATTTCTAATCAAAAAATAATTTTATTATGCGAAAAAAAATAAGGAACGGCTACAGAGCTGTTCCTTATTTGTTAAGAAACAAAGTTTATACATAAAGTGATGGCTCATGCTTAGGCAAGCTGTCGCCAAGTTCTTCAATTTTGTTTTCTAAGTAGCGACAAATATCCTTGCGTTGAATTTTTAATGGGATATCGGGGTCGTAAGTTATTGGCTCTCCCACCACAAAAGTATGGAGTTTTTCTGCGCAGTACACTGGATAGAACTTCATAAGTTTGCCCGTTTTTTCGTAATAGAGCTTGGCTACCATGGGGAAACCTGAGTTAAATTCATAGACATATTTGTTGACTTGATTTTCTGTGCGTTCTGGGAATATGACTTGTGGCAACCCATCTTCCATAGTTTGGATACTCTTATTAAGGGTTTCTAGCACTCTTTTTTCATGGTGATAAACTGGTATCGGCTCGAAAGCGCGGAACAGCAAAACAATAAAGGGTGTTAGCA
Organism: uncultured Christensenella sp.; assembly: GCA_964368255.1. Taxonomy (GTDB): domain Bacteria; phylum Bacillota; class Clostridia; order Christensenellales; family DTU072; genus CAG-1782. The sequence continues at coordinate 320 of CAYJBW010000167.1, read as the reverse complement.
AGAAGGCAATAGGTTTTAGCAAAAATCCATATTTAATGTTGGTAAGCACTGCTTTTTTCATATGATTCCAACAGCTTTTGAAGTACAAAAAGTAATAGTTTGACCAAACTCTGACTTTGTTTTTGTTAAGTAAGAAATAAACTGGCGCATAAATTTTGGTATGGTTGCACACAAAAAAAGGAGCTTCATTATCCTTAGGTTTTTCTGTGCGCCAAATAAACTCATTTTTTGGGAAAAACAAGCTAACTATAGCTCTAGTTAGCCTATAGAAAGGATGGAATCTTTTTATAGTTGCATATTCCTTTAACGGACTGTAATAT
>CAYJBW010000166.1:0-1584 GCA_964368255.1 uncultured Christensenella sp. | reverse complement strand
TTTGAAAGGGAAATGGGCTATAATATACCCCCAAATACACCTTTTGTCGGCAAGAACTTCAATACAACCCGCGCAGGAATACACGCAGACGGCTTGCTAAAAGACGAAGAAATATACAATATATTTGACACAGAAACCATACTAAAGCGTAGAGCATCGGTAGCGGTGGACAGTCATAGCGGACTTGCTGGTATTGCGTATTGGTTCAATGGATATTTTAATTTGTACGACACAAACAAAATTGACAAAAAAGATCCCATTGTTGGCAAGGTAAAAGAGCTAGTTGACCTAGAGTATGCCAAGGGCAGAACAACGGTTATGAGCGACTATGAGATAAAGGAATTTGTAAAGTTAATTGATATAGAACTGTACCGCAAACTAAAATATTTATCTCAAAATAGCTAGGCAATAATAATTTATTAGGTATTGTTTAATGTGTACTTATGTGCTACAATTAAATAAAATATATATTATAAAAGGAGTGTTTTTATGATTTATACCATTGACGGTGCAAAAGGCACAGGAAAGACCAAAAGAATTATTGATCAGGCTAACGATACCCTGGCAAAAGTAAAGGGGCACATAGTATTTTTATCCACAACATCAAGGTATCGGATGGAAATAAAGCCACAGATTAAGTTTATCGATGTAAGTGAAGAAAAGATTGGCACAAAGGAAGGTTTGATAGGTTTCGTAAAAGGTCTACTTAGTGCCAACTATGATATAGAATATATATTTATAGACGGAATGTACAAAATGATGGGCGTTAAGCTAGACAGCCCAGAAGTAGCAGAGTTCATGGCAACGCTAGAGATAATTAGCGAAAACACAAAAGTTAATTTTGTGCTTACAATCTCTTGCGACCGTAGCGAAATGCCACAGTTTTTGACAAAGTACATAAAATAACATTTGGAGGATTTGATGGACTTTTTTAGCACTAGAGGGGAAGGTCCCGTAAGTGGAGCAAAGGCAATTATTAACGGAATAGCAAAGGACGGCGGACTTTATGTTCCGTCGTCCTTTCCTACTATTTCCAAAGAAGACATAGAAGATATGATTATGCTCGATTATGAAGAAAGAGCGGCATATATAATAAGCCAGTACCTTACTGACTTTAGCTATGAACAGCTACTTGAGTATACAAAAAAAGCATACGCAAAGTTTGACGGAGACCCTGCGCCACTAATTAAAATTGACGAAGATTCCTTTATATTAGAGCTTTGGCACGGTCCCACTCTTGCATTTAAGGATATTGCGCTAACGATGCTACCATATTTGCTTGTTGGTTCCAAACAAAAGTTAGGAGACAATGGCAAAACTTTAATTCTTGTTGCAACTAGCGGTGACACAGGCAAGGCAGCTCTTGAAGGCTTTAAGGATGTTGATGGTACAGAGATTATTGTTTTTTATCCATGCAGTGGTGTCAGCGATATGCAAAAATTGCAAATGCAAACCACAGAAGGCAATAATGTTCATGTTATTGGTATAGAAGGCAATTTTGATGACGCACAAAACGCAGTTAAGGCGATATTTGGGGACAAAGATATGCAAGAAAAGATAGCAAAATGTGGCTACAGCCTAAGT
>CAYJBW010000165.1:0-1608 GCA_964368255.1 uncultured Christensenella sp. | reverse complement strand
GTCCACTTCCAGCTTTGGAGTTCTGCTGGGGGGGTGTATGTAGGTACTGCAGTTATTTTCTTACCGTGTTGGACTGCTAGTGTAGAAATAGTATTGTTTTTGTAATCGACAAAAGTTACTGTATAGGAGGAAGTGTTTTCGCTGTAGGATGCATTTACTGTAACAGAAGAATTAACTTTGGATAGGTCAAGTGCGCTACCGTCAGCACTACTTGTCCAGCCAGAGAACATTTTGCCCTCTTCTTGTGGTGGGGTGGGAGCAACAACTGTTCCGCCCTTTACTGCATATCTTTTGGCAAGTAATGCTCCGTCTTTGTCAAGGAAAGTAACGCTAACGGTCTCCGTTCCCGATTCAACCAAGAACAAAGAAACTACTGTTGTTTGTTTGTTGTAGAACAAAGTAATGGTTTTTTGCCCGGGCGTTTTTAGAGCTTCTCTTGACTCAGCGGTAAGCATAGACCTTTCCGCAGAAATTTTTTGCACAGTACCATCGGCTAATGTCACTGTCAAACTAATTTGAGATATATCAAATTCATCCACCACCGCAACGCCAGGGACTGTGTCGCCGACAACTTCGATTGCCGAAACCTCAACTTTGTCATTGCACGCAGTGAGCGTCAGCAGGGAAAGCACCAGCATCGTCGCCAACACTGCAACAACACCAATTCTGCCCCAAAGTCCTGATTTTTTCATATAGCGAAACCTCCACATTTCAGCATAAATAATACAAACTGCAATCGACAGATTTACAGTTATAAATAGTATACAATAACATACCCCAAATTGCAAGTAGCTATTTATAATTTATTATATATATATAATGCAAATTTTAGCAGTTATAATTGGTCGGTTTTTGCTTTTGTGCAACAAAAAATGACGGTTTTATGCAAATATTAGTTAACTTTTGCTAAAAAGTTGATGTAAAAAATCTGCATTTTTACGCAAAAATAGCACACAATTTTGTGTGCTATTTCTTTACATTTTTGTACTTTTTTGCCAAAAATTATTTACTGGTTTTTTGCTTTTTGGGGTAAGTTCTTATGCGTTTTCTGAAGGTAAATTTTTGGGCAGGAACAGCTTCTTTTAGAAAGACTATTAGCTCTTCCGCTTCATTTAGTTTTAGCTCACTTTTGTTGATATAGTAGAACACAGCAACCGCTGCATAAATGTATATTTTATGCTTTTTTATCACTATATTCTCCAGTTTATCATAAAAATGCGTCTCGCTAAATATGAACTCTCCACCGGCGGTCAAGCTAGTAGCTACAATGGATTTTTCTTCAAACTTTAGCTTAATAAAGGCTACATTTTTTTTGACAACATCTACTTTATACCCGGAAATGGATGTCCACAAAAACAACACAAAGGTAAAAAGAAGTAGTGCGCAAGTTATGCCAAAAAGTATAAAAATTAGAATATAACCGTTAAAAAGGAACAGAAATAACCCTGCCAAAAAAAGCACAGCAAGTAGCACAGCTTCCCTAATTCCGAAGTACTTTTTCATCAAGAACATACTACACAAAAAATAGTCCTTTTTGTCGGTTTTTATAGTAATTTCCATTACTTCTACCCCCTTAATCTAATATACAATTCTTCACTTTCTTCATAC
>CAYJBW010000164.1:0-1633 GCA_964368255.1 uncultured Christensenella sp. | reverse complement strand
ATATTATAGTTTTTATCATAAGATTTAGAAGATTTGGAATTGATAGTTATTTTACAGAAAGAAGATAAAATAATTGCTAGTTTGTAATATGAAAAGTAGAAAAATAAGAAATTGCTTGTTTTGTTTTACATTTGGTAATAATTTTGATAACATGTTATGGGTATAATTACGCGTTCTTTGGGAGGTAGCAAAATGTATGATGTATTGATTATTGGGGCGGGGCCAGCTGGTATTTTTACTGCCCTAGAACTGCTTAGGAATAACAAAACAAAAAGCATTGTGATAGCAGAGCAGGGGCATCTTATCAATAATAGAAGCTGTCCTAAGGCGAAAACTGGCAAGTGTGTACACTGCAAGCCAAACTGTCATATTACTTCCGGATTTGCCGGCGCAGGCGCATTTAGCGATGGTAAGTTGTCGCTAAGCTATGAAGTTGGCGGTGATTTGCCTGAGCTACTTGGAGCTGATTATGTGCAAGAAATGATTAACTACACTGACCAAATTTATCTTGATTTTGGCGCAGATACACATATTGAAGGGCTCGATTGCAACGAAGATGTTAAGTCAATTAGGAGAAAGGCAATAAATGCTGATTTGAAGCTCGTTGACTGTCCTATTAGGCATCTTGGCACCGAAAAAGCTCACGATTTGTACCTAAGAATACAAAACTTTTTGATAGAAAGTGGAGTGACGATTTTGCCACTACACGATGCAAGCGACCTTATTATTAGTGACGGCGAATGCAAGGGCGCGATTATCAACGGCAAGGAGTTCTTTGCTAAAAAAACTATTGTTGCTACCGGTAGAAAGGGCGCGGATTGGTTAGAGAGTATGTGCCGTACGCACAATATTCTTAACGAAGCAGGCGTTGTTGATATAGGTGTTAGGGTAGAACTACGCAACGAAGTAATGGAACTAGTTAATAAGGCTCTTTATGAATCAAAGCTAATTGGTTATCCAATGCCTTTTCAAAACAAGGTACGGACTTTCTGTCAAAATCCAGGGGGATTTGTTTCCCAGGAGAATTACGAAAATAACCTTGCAGTAGTCAACGGTCACTCATATAAGAATAAAAAGTCGGATAATACCAATCTTGCAATACTATGCTCACATCACTTTAGCATACCCTTTAATCAACCTATTTTGTACGCGCAAAAAGTTGGGCAACTTATGAATATGCTAGCTGACGGCAACATACTTGTTCAAAGGCTGGGCGACATCAGGAACGGCAAAAGGACTTGGCAACATGAGCTGACACAAGGCAATGTCCGTCCCACACTTACCGATGCAGTGGCAGGGGACATAACTAGTGCATTGCCCTATCGTACAATGCTTAGCATTCTTAGTTTTATTGACCAAGTAGACAAAGTTTTGCCCGGTTTTGCTGGGAGCGAAACTTTGCTTTATGGTCCAGAGATTAAGTTCTACAGTAACCGTATAAAAATGGACACAAAGTTGAATGTATCTATAAAAAATCTGCATTGTCTTGGGGATAGCAGTGGCTGGACAAGGGGACTTATGATGTCTTCAGTTATGGGTGTTGTTATGGGCAAGAACATAGAGTTATAAAGTAGCAAAACTGTACTTACTGAATGTAAAATTGAACCCCACATATGTGGGGTTCTTTTAATTT
>CAYJBW010000163.1:0-1687 GCA_964368255.1 uncultured Christensenella sp. | reverse complement strand
GCAGAATTAGATACCGCATTAAGTACAGCCCTTTCCACAGCACTAACCACCGCTGTTTGTAATATAGCAAAATTAACTACGGGGATTTTGCCTGTTGCCATAGTAAATATAGCATCTCCGTCATAGTCGGTATGCACGGGACGAATTACCCTTGCGTATCCGTTGTGGGCTATGGAAGAAAGTTTGTTTGCTTCCAGTTTGGTTAGCTTGGCGTTAGTCATAATACAGCCAATAGTGGTGTTAGTGCCTAGTATAAGGGTTAAAAACTTGTTTTCTAACAGGCATTTTTCGGTGTCGATAAAACTTCCGTCATTTGCTTTGGCACCCGCAATAATTTGGTTGGTCTTTGGGTCTATTATGTCCCCAAGTGCGTTTACTGCCACGATTGCGGTAACAGTAATGCCAGCGCATTTTACTGTGGCACCCCCAATTCCGCTCTTTGTCGCATATTTTATGCCACGCACCTTGCCTACAGTTGCCCCTTTACCCGCTCCGCTTTGCCCAAGTTCTAGCTTGTTTAGATAGGCATTTTCGCAAGCGTTGTAGCCCATAACGGCATCGGGGTAGTGGTACTTGTCGGTATTTAGGTCATAAAGGCTTGCGCCACAAACAATAGGCACATGCTTTTTGCCTACCTTGAAGCCAACTTCCTTACTGAGCAAAAAATCCATTATACCCGTTGCGGAAGCTAGACCAAAAGCAGAACCACCGCTAAGAAAGATAGCGTTAACTTTCTGCACAGCTTTTTCTGAGGATAATAGGTCGGTTTCGCGAGTAGCTGGAGCGTTTCCCCGTACATTTACACCACAAACACAGCCTTTTTCACTGATAAAGACTGTGACTCCGGTAAAGTCGCTTTGAGATTGTCCTACTTTGATACCTTTGGGAATTATTATATCCATATAATAAATATAGGTCAATTTGTTAAGAAAGTCAATGATTAGTCGGTATTTATCTTCACGGTAACATCAAGATTGATGTCTTTTAGGTTAAAGTTTTTTACCTTGCTAGTTTCATCGGCGTAAAAACCTTCTTCAAAGGCGTATAAGTCCAACTCTAGTGTTTGCAAAAGGTCATAAAAGGCAGCTATTTGCAAACAGACTTGTCTTTCTGCCCGTGCAATTTCTGAGTCTGTTACATTCAACCTGTTTATTTTTTTGTCGCGTTTATTATAATCCACTATTTCCTTTAAGGTGGCGCGGATTTTTATAGAGACTTTTACAGTTTTGGTATCCCAGTCAAAGTCTTGTTTACTTTCTGAGTTGAGAATGTATAAACATATATTCTCATCGTTGTCACCTTTGGTGGATAAGCTGGATTTTTTGACTGGGTGAGTGACAAAGTGGAGCGCAGAAGTACACTCTGGACCATATATTCCGAGAAAAGAGTCTTTTTTCATTAGTGCAATTTGTTGCACATCAAACATATATTCTGGCTCTGAATTCGAACTAGAAGAACCTTCTGTACTTGAAGAAGGTATTTTTGGCGCCATAGTTAATCTACTTATAACAGGTATCCAAACCGCTTGCCCCTTTTGGTGGTAGTCAATTAGTAGCTCGTGCAATGTTTTTAGTCTCATTGTATTAAAGTCGCCGAACTTCCCTACCATTTTTTGAGTATAAACGCTAGCATTGTTACCAAACCCTACTTTACTTGACAGAATTTCTTCTGCTGTACCTATTGTGCC
>CAYJBW010000162.1:0-1794 GCA_964368255.1 uncultured Christensenella sp. | reverse complement strand
CATTGTTTACTCCTAACTAACCTTTCTGTTCGAAGGCAAAGTCCATTCTTATAGTTCCTGCCAACTTGTCGTCAACGCAGTCTTTGTCCCACCCTTCAAGCCAAATAATAATGCCGTACTTTATAGTTTCCAGGGGGGCTAAATCAAAGCCTTTGTTATAAAATATATGCTCGTCACTAAAAAAATCTGTCGCTAACCACGCTTCGTCATTGTTTTGTGATATTTCTACTTTTTCTTTGCCTTCACCGTCTATTACTGTTTTCATAGACAACTTACCGTATATGCTTTTTTGTAAAGGCACTGCCAGTTCCGGCACATGTTCGCCATTTTCATTCACATCGTACTTGGCATATATTTCCACTTCATAATAGTCTTCGGATGCTCTCTTTCTTATCAGCATTACCCGAACCGCCGTTTCTAAGTTAAGTGTAGAACTTCTTAGGTTCATAACTTCGTTGTACTGCTGTGCATTAGCTGTTACATTCTTCAGATAAAATGTCGCCGCTATGAACTTGTCCGTTTTGGCAGAGTTAAAGCTCTCCATTTCTAGTATTTCTGCTAGCCTATCTTGTACAGGTGTTGCGTTGATAAGACTTTTGCCACTAGCTAGTGTGGTATTATCCATTACATCGGGACCGCCTATTTCTAACTGCTCTGTGCCGTAAGCAAAGGTTGAGTTAGAACTTAGTGACAGTACCTTACTGCCAGAACTGTCAATAAACACCTTAAAGCTGTTTATTTCTACCGCAGTGTATGCGCCATAAAATATGCCTATCGCCGCTATGGCTATTAGTAATACTACTCCAACTATTGATACAACTTTCCTGTGCTTGGCTTGCCTTCTTACTTTTTGGTTCTCTATAACATATTTGTAGTCCGTACCCTTTGTTGAAGCAGATGCCTTTGCTTTGGCACCTTCAACACTAGCGCTTTCGTTTAATATGTCTTTCTTTTTCTTTGCCAAGTTACACCTTTTTTTACTTTCTTAATACCCCTATATGTTACTAACAGGGAAATATACCTACCAAACAAATATTTGTTGTGTAGCAATTCTCCCTGTTTGTAATGTCAATTTATATATAATTCTTTGTTTTTTGCCCTGCTTACAGAATACTTGTAAGTTATAGCCACTTTTTAAGCAAAAACCAAAAACTTATTTTCTTATTTAATAGAGTCCTTTTCGTCCTCTTTGCTTTGCGAAGCAAGATATTCTTCTATCGCTTTACGCTTTATCTCTTCTTCGTCAGCAACACCCGCAATCGCAGCTTCTTCTTTAACTTTATCTGTTTTTGCGCGCATTATCATCATTACAAATACAATGATGTTATACACAAACAAAGCAACTAGCGGTACTACGATTACTAACAAGAAGTTGGTCGGTGTCTGTAGCCATAGTATTGCGCTACCTACTCCGTTTAGGTGAGAACTATAAACAGCAAGTACATTGTAGGGATTAACCGTTTCTGTCATAGTATCGGGATTATTGTCACCCTTTGTTATGTATGTTATTGCCGTTCCGTCCACTTCGTCTGTTATTACTTCTATTATTCTGTGGATGATAAGAGCATCTTTGCCTTCAACTTTGCCGCTAAAGGTGATTATTTGACCTTTCTCCAGCCTAAGCACATCTTTGGGCTTCTTTGCTATTACTAGGTCTCCCTTCTCAAAATTATCCTTCTCTGTACCCATCATAGAATTCGATACTATGGGCAATAGCTTTGTGTTCCCTTTGCTTACTTCGTTTGAAGTTACTACCGGGTTGGCAATTACTATTGCAGAAATCGTGATAGCAAA
>CAYJBW010000161.1:0-1873 GCA_964368255.1 uncultured Christensenella sp. | reverse complement strand
CTTGCAAAGGAGGGTATTATGGCAAAACAAGGTATGAATAAAAAACCTAGCGGAAAGATGGCTAAGGAACAAGGAACTAAGAAAGCATCAGTTGAGGAATTGCAAGGCAAAGCTAAGCAAGGAAGCACAAAAGCAACATCGAAGTAACACTAATTGAGCCGAGAATTTTATCTCGGCTCAAAACTTTATTTATTAAGCATGTGGAAGTTCTGCTTATTGGATTTATATAAATTTTTGAAAACGGCAAAGTTTTTGTCATATATAGCTTTGTTATCAGGATTGGGATAGAATGTCTGAGCGACAGGCACAAAGTCTTTTACCTTATCAAGAGATGGTATTATTCCCAGCCCCACCCCGACTACTGCCGCAGCTCCTACCGCGCCTACATTTTGCGGATTTTGCACAGTTTCTATGGTGCGCCCAAGAATGTCTGCAAGGATTTGTGAAGTAATGGGAGAAATTGCCCCACCGCCAACGAAACGAATAGGATTAGATGTTGTTACTTTCTTATCTTGGCTTTCTAGTAGCCAACGCTTGTGGTAGCAAATACCTTCAAGAACGGCTCTTATTAGGTCCCTTTTGCCCGTTTCTAAGCTAATATTAAAGAACATACCTTTAGAAAGTGGATCTTCAAAGGGACAGCGGTTGCCGTGTAGCCAAGGTGTAAATATAACTCCCCTTGCCCCTGCCGGTACATCCTTAATTGTTTCCATCATATAGTCATACAAACTTTTATAACAGGACTCAAAGTTTTCCGTTACATCGTGTTTGTCTAAGTAAATATCAATTTCGTCTAGTGCAAGGTGGTCTTTTACCCATTCTAAACACTTGCCCGATGTTTCCATTTCTGCAAAAAACAAATATTTGCCCGTTTGTGCGCCAACGATAGCCGCTATCATAGTAGTTACATCAACAATGGACTTGTCAGTGACGGTTCCTACCCAGCCCGAAGTGCCAGAATAAATATGAGTATTGCCTATATTTGTTGCGCCTGCGCCCACTCCAATTAGTGAAGCATCTCCGCCCCCGCCGAATACTGGTGTGCCTTCCACTAGCCCTAGTTCTTTGGCTGCTCTTGCACTGACACCGCCTACCTTGTCGGTGGATTTTATTATTTTGGCAAGGTGATTAACATTAACACCTAGCATTTTGCACATTTTTTTGCTCCAACTAACCTTACCGCCACGAATACTGCAAATAAGTGTTGCCCAAGCAGAATCTTCTGTCATGACGAATTCATTAGTCACTCTGCCTATTAGATATTCCTTGACATCTAGCCATTTATGCGCCCTGCTAAAAATCTCTTTTTCGTTGTTTTGTACCCATTTGTACTTCCAAACGGGGTCTTTTACACTTGCCGACACCGCACCAGTTATATAAAGTGACTTTAAGAGCTTAATAATATTGGCATTGGCGATTTGAACTCCGTGCGCCATTCCTTCTTTTATCTCATTTTTTGCTCTTTGGTCCATATAACTCATTGGTCTTCTTATTGCGTTACCACTTTCGTCAACAAGAACCATACCTTGCATTTGAGAACAAAAGGAAATGCCTGCAATCATATCTGGCGTTACTTCGGAATTGTTAAAAATATCCTTGGTGGCTAAGCACATTGCTTCCCACCACTCGTCAGCATCTTGCTCTGCGCCACCGTCACTGTAGGTATAGAGTTTGTAGCCATAGGTAGAAGACTTAACTAGCGTGATTTTTTCTTGTAAGCGGAACAAACAGGTTTTTACGCCCGTTGTACCAACATCATAAGCTAAAACGAAAGTTTGCATGTTACTCCCCAAAAAAAATTATTACTTATATTATACTATAAGTAGCAAATAAAGTAAATATCACAAAAAATAGGGATGAAATACTTTATTAT
>CAYJBW010000160.1:0-1874 GCA_964368255.1 uncultured Christensenella sp. | reverse complement strand
AACAGGGGTGCAAGTCCCCTCATCTCCACCAAAAAAGTTGGCTCCTACCAAAGAAAAATCGACTTGCAGATTTTGACAGACTTAGTAAGGAGTCCTCGGCAAAAAGCGTCGTTTTTGCCTGCGGCGAATAAAAATTCAAGCCACATAAGTGCGAAATGAGTTTGATTAGCCCAAAAAGTGGCTCCGACCAAACGAAAATAGGCTATGCCGATTTTGTCAGATTTAGTACGGAGTAGCGTATAAAGCATATTTTTTTGATTAAAAGCTGTGCTTTATGTAAGAACAAAAGACAATAACAAAATAATCTGCCACCGGGTAGCAAAGTGCATGCGCACTCTAACTTATATCGTTAGGTCATTAGAAGATATAAGTAAGGGGTGCTTTTTTTGTGGGAGTACATATGACAAAGATAAAAAACTTATTAAAGACATTTTCGGTATTCGAAATAACACTCTGGAGCCTTTCTGTTGTGGGAATTATTGTTATGTTTTGCGTGTTTGGGGGAAATACACTGACAATCATAGCTTCGCTTATTGGCGCAACCGCGCTTATTTTTGTGGCGAAAGGTAATGTCATTGGGCAAGTATTGACAGTTATTTTTAGCGTGTTCTATGGTATTATTTCTTGGAGTTTCAACTACTACGGAGAAGTTATTACCTATCTTGGGATGACCGCGCCTATTGCTGTGCTTGCCGTTATTACTTGGCTAAGAAATCCCTACAAAGGCAACAAAGCGGAAGTAAAAGTAAATCATATAAAGGCAAAAGAGCTTATACTTATGTCGCTGAGTGGAATTGGTGTTACTTTTGCATTTTATTTTATTCTAAAAGCATTAAGCACAACCAACCTTATTTTAAGCACAATATCGGTATTTACTAGCTTTGTAGCGTCATACTTAACAATGCGCAGAAGCCAGTACTACGCGCTTGGATATGCGGCAAACGATGTGGTTCTAATAGCTTTGTGGGTACTTGCTACCATAGAGAATATTGATTACCTGCCCATGTGTATGTGCTTTGTGATTTTCTTAATTAACGATACATATGGCTATTTTAACTGGTTAAAAATAAAAAAATCCCAATCAGTACAATAGTTTATTTATAGAGCTTTCTTGCAACCTTTCTTTTTGTAGATATAAATTGCCAAAATCACTGCGTAAACGAACATAATTGCGCCACGGATAATTTCTGCGACAAGCTGGTTGTCGCCGCTTATTAGAGTGAATTTTGATTCAAAGTTAAATAGAAAGTGTATAGCCATAAGGGGCAAAATGGATTTGTTAACTATGTATAGTTCTATCGCCATCCACCCAAAAAGCAACGCATTAAGTATGGTAAGCAGGGTAAAAGCTAGGTTTGCGCCCGAAAAAGCCGTTGAAGCGTGAACAATGCCAAAAAGTATAGTGGATAATATTATCACCCAAAGGGTATTAAAGGTCTTATTTAGTATCTTTGAATTGATGCTCCGAAAGTATAATTCTTCTGCAAAACCTACAGTGAGATAAAGGAAGAGCGCGCCCAAAAAGTACAATGCGCCTTTCCACTCAAAGCCAAGCGCGGCAGTGGGCAAAAACAAAAGCAAGCAAGGCAGATAAAGTAAGTACTTTTTGCGTTCAATGCCCTTAAAACCTAGTTCACTTAGCGGTATCTTCTTTTTTGAAACAAATACTAAAGCGATAATTATTGGCATCAGCATAAATGCGCCTTGCACAAAAAAGCTGTAAGGAGAGCCAATGCGGAAAACTACGACAAACACGCCAGAAAGCACAGGGAATAGTGTCAAAAACATGCTAAGCAATAAGAAATATAGTATTGATTTTACTTCTTTCAATTTTTTACTCCATTTATAATAACTAAAAGCGGTAGAGTTTGTAC
>CAYJBW010000159.1:0-1939 GCA_964368255.1 uncultured Christensenella sp. | reverse complement strand
ATCTATATATCCCAAATATTTTAATGAAGCATCGCATACAATTTATAAGGACATTTTATATATTTTTTTTAGTTTGGAGGATCAATGGACTATAGTAAATACAGTAGAGAACACTTTGAGCAAATGCCACTTTTTGAGTTGCGCATTGTGGGAAGGAATTTAGGAGTAAAACAACCTACATCAAAAAACAAAGCAACGCTAATAGACGATATTTGCAAAATTTTGGAGGAGCTCCCTGGCGAAGAAGGCATAGTGACTGTTCCCCCCGCAAAGAGAAAGGGACGCCCCCCGAGAAGTGTTATTACATTTACCGATGTTTCCGTGGATACAGAAGCAAGGGAAGGGGCAAAAATAAAAATATTAGAAGGCATAACAACTTCCATTGAAGATGCTTTTAATGAGGAAGAACCCCAGGAAAAGCCCTTCATAAAAAAGAAACCCTATATCAAAGTAGAAAATCAAAGAAATAGCGACAGAGAAGTCCTAGAAAAGACGCCAGAAACTGACGCTTGCGAAGTATCGTCTTCAGAAACTATAGAAATAAAAGAAGGCGTACTAGAAATCATGCCCGATGGATACGGCTTTTTGCGTGCAAAGAATTATGAATCAGGGGATCAAGATGCATATGTAGCGGCGCAAAAGATTAAAAAAAGTGGCTTGCGCAAAGGTGACTGGATAAAGGCAGAAGCAAAAAAGAACTGCGAAAACCGCCCAGCAGGTGTTGTCAATATACTTGAAGTAAACGGCAGACCACCAGAACAAGCGTTTAAGCGAAAAAACTTTGATTATTTAACACCTATTTATCCCGACCATCGTTTCAAATTAGAGATTGCTAACAAGCAGAACGACTATGCAATTCGTTCCATCGATTTGGTTGCTCCTATAGGCAAAGGTCAAAGAGCAATGATAGTATCACCGCCCAAAGCAGGCAAAACTACACTATTAAAAAAGGTTGCGCACAGCATATCGGCTAATTATCCCAAAGCGCACCTAATAGTGCTACTTATTGACGAACGCCCAGAAGAAGTAACCGATATGCAACGCTCTATTGAAGGCGAAGTTGTATATTCCACCTTTGACGAGATGCCAGAACATCACACAAAAGCCGCTGAGCTTGTGCTAGAAAGAGCAAAAAGACTGGTAGAAATGGGTGATGATGTAGTCATACTTATGGATAGCTTGACAAGACTAGCTAGAGCATACAACCTTACTATTGCTCCCACTGGCCGTACACTTTCCGGCGGTATAGACCCTGGAGCGCTTCACAGCCCAAAAAGGTTCTTTGGAGCGGCAAGAAATATAGAATTCGGCGGAAGTTTAACCATTATTGCTACGGCGCTTGTTGACACTGGTAGCCGTATGGACGATGTCATTTATGAAGAGTTCAAGGGTACAGGTAATATGGAAATACACCTTGACAGAAAGCTTAGCGAAAAGCGTATCTTCCCAGCTATCGACCTAGCAAGAAGCGGAACGAGAAGAGAAGAACTGCTACTTGACCAGTATGAACTTCAAGGAGTTTGGGGCATGAGAAAAATGCTCAGCGTAGGAGACAGCTCAGATGCCACCGAAAACCTAATAAACATGCTTATCAAAACCAAGACAAACAAAGAGTTTATCGACCAACTGAACTTCCAACTGCTAGCCCTACAAAAACAAGGCTTTAACTTAAAATAATACAACATAAAGCAAAACAAAAAGAGAGATAATTATCTCTCTTTTTTTGTACAAAAAGTTTTATTAGTATTATTTTTTTAGTATCAAAATGTGATTAGTCAAGACTAACTATACTAATTTCTTAAAAATAATACAAACAGATATAAATTCTAATACAAAATACATATCAATAAAAGAAGATAAGATTTTGAACTAAGGAAACAAATCCTTTGCGCAACGCCGTCAATTAAGACTTATCTTATCTTCATTACTAGTATAAAAT
>CAYJBW010000158.1:0-2074 GCA_964368255.1 uncultured Christensenella sp. | reverse complement strand
GGGTAAGAGTGTGCTATTTGTTGGCAAAAAGAAGCAAGCTAAGGAAGCTATTCAACAGGAAGCAGAAAGATGCGGTATGTACTATATGAATCAAAGATGGCTAGGTGGCACACTTACAAACTTTGTTACTATCCGTACCAGAATTGATAAGCTTAACAAACTTAATCAAATGGAGATAATAGGCGAATTTGATTTGTTACCCAAAAAAGAGGTTATCAAACTAAAAGCAGAAAGAGATGTTTTGGAAACTAACCTTGGCGGTATCAAGAATATGAGAGAGCTTCCAGGCGCTTTGTTTGTAGTAGACCTAAAAGTTGAGCATTTGGCAGTTAACGAAGCAAGAAGTTTGGGTATTCCAATCGTTGGATTAGTTGATACCAACTGTGATCCAGAAGAAGTAGATTTCCCAATACCTGGCAACGATGACGCTATTAGAGCAATTAAACTTATTTCTAGCGTTGTTGCAGATGCTTGTATCGAAGCAAAAGAGGGAAAACAAGAAACAGCTGATGAAGTTGTTGAGACAGTAGAAGAATAATTTTTTTGGAGGTATAAAGTATGGCATTTACAGCTAAAGATGTACAAGATTTGCGCATGCGTACCGGTGTTGGTATGATGGATTGCAAAAAAGCATTGGTAGAAACAGACGGCGATATGGACAAAGCCGTAGAATATTTAAGAGAAAGAGGAATGGCAACTGCAGCTAAAAAAGCAGGCAGAATTGCTAGTGAAGGCATTGTTGACACATATATCCACATGGGTGGAAAGATTGGTGTTATGGTTGAAGTAAACTGTGAAACAGACTTTGTGGCAAGGGGAGACGCTTTTCGCGCTTTTGTTCACGATGTAGCACTTCAAATTGCCGCATCCAAACCACTTTATGTTGCCAAAGAAGATGTTCCTACTAAAGAACTTGAGCACGAAAAAGAGATTTTGAGAGCACAAGCTATCAACGAAGGCAAACCAGCAGCAATAATTGAAAGAATGGTAGAAGGAAGAATACAAAAGTATTACAAAGACTTCTGCTTGCTTGAGCAAGATTTCGTAAAAGATACCGAAAAGACAATTACTGCACTGCTTAACGAAACTATCAGCACTATTGGCGAAAAGATTTCTATTAGAAGGTTCACCAGATATGAAATGGGTGAAGGACTAGAGAAGAAGGTAGACAATTTTGCGGAAGAGATTAACGAGCAAGTAGCAAAAATGCAAGCAAACAAATAAATATCAAAAAAAAAGCGCTTAGGTGCTTTTTTTTCTATAAAAGGAGAAATTGCTATGTATAAGAGAGTACTAATAAAGTTAAGCGGAGAAGCACTTGCTGGCAAAAACGGATTTGGAATAAATGCCGAAGAAGTAAATATTTTTATTGAGCAGATAAAAAAAGCTGTAGCAACAGGTGTGCAAATTGGTATAGTCGTTGGCGGTGGTAACTTTTGGCGCGGTCGTCAAGGCACAGAGATGGACAGAACAACAGCTGATCACATGGGCATGCTAGCTACTGTTATTAACGCGCTTGCCTTGCAAGATGCGCTTGAACATAATAATATCCCTACCAGAGTACAAACTGCGCTAACTATTGAGAGAGTCGCCGAGCCATATATTTTGCGTAGAGCTTTGCGTCACCTTGACAAAGGTAGAGTTGTAGTATTCGCGTGCGGTACGGGCAACCCGTATTTTTCCACCGATACAGGTGCTGCGCTTAGAGCGGCAGAAATACACGCTGATGTACTGCTTTGCGCCAAGAATATTGACGGTATTTATGATAGCGACCCACGCAAAAACCCAGATGCTAAGAAGTATGAGAGCATAACTTATCTAGATTTTATTAAGGCAGGACTAACTGCGCTAGATACTACAGCAGTAAGCCTTTGCAAAGAGAACAAAATACCAATAATTGCTTTCGGTCTAAGCGAAAAAGATAGCATAATAAAAGCCATTAACGGCGAAAAAATCGGTACAATAATTAACTAGATTTTTTTAATAACAAGCTTAATACCTTAACATAATTCTGTGTTAAGGTATTTTTGTTTAATAATACATTATTAGCGCATTTTTTCTCTTGAAAATATAC
>CAYJBW010000157.1:0-2098 GCA_964368255.1 uncultured Christensenella sp. | reverse complement strand
ATAATCTCAAACTCGTTCTTTCCGCTAGAAAGACTTATTCTTCCAGATGTCCATACTGTGTCATTTAATGTTATTGTGACGCCTTGTGATACAAGGAACATCAAGTCATAATCTGGGTCGGCTTCGTTCACGGGCAAGGTATCATAACATACGATTTTGGCGATTGACCATTGTCCGCCATCGTAAAAAGCGGAAAATCCACCTATTGTCACGGAGGTAACCAACTCGGAAAAGTTTAAGTTTATTACTATTGTCATGTCATAGCTAGTGTAGTATTCGCCATTTTGGTCATAAATAAGTATAGTAAACTCATTCTTTCCAGCAAAGAGTATAGCGCCATCAATGACATTTATAGCTACTCCTCTATATGCTAGTGTTGCAGCAAAATTCCCATTTAGAACCATGTAATATCTGTACTCTTTCTCTATGTCATAATTATCCCAAGTGAACAAATAATCACCGTTTTGGTCAAATTCTGGCTCTGTATTATCAATAGTAATAGTTTTTATCAACAGGTAAGGAAAAACATTGATAGAGTAACTAACAATCATTTCATTATCTTTGTACACTGTTATGCTTTGATAGTCGTTCTCATTACTACCATAAGAATTGAATTTGTAAGTTTTGCCTTTAACAATTTCTGTATCAACAGTATATGTGCTGTCTATTTCCCAATTAACTGTATATTCGTTTGATACATTCTTAACAAAGTACTTTGATGTAAATACGCTATCTAAACCAATTTCTTCACCATTTATTGTAAAAGAATTGAACACTGTGGGCTTAATAGTTAAATAATGATAGGTAATAACACCGTTTGCGTTAGTAATCCTAATGGTTAGTTCCATCGGCACGGTTGCGCTATAAGTAATGGGATAACTTCCATACCCATTGGGCGTTACTTCTAAAAATGGGTTTCCTGCGGTCCATTTGCCAACCATAACACTGATTTTTGACAGTTCGTCATCTGAAAAGCCCATAAGTAAGTTGTTTTCGCCAGCGTCGCCACAAATAATACTCCAGTTGTTGCTTGTTACTTCGACGGCATTATAAACAGCGTATGATACAAAGTAAGGAGATGTTTCTGCTTCAAATGCCATAACATTAACGAGATAGGTTATCGTAATTTGTCCATATACAATTGCTATATCATAAGGTCCCCAAGAAGCTTGATAATCTTCAGAATTTATCGTATATTCCGCTGCGCTAAGAGTGGATATTTTGCCACTTGAATAGATTGCATTTACTATAAGTCCATCGCTATTAAATGGTTCAGCAAAGTAAAAGTCCGTTCTATGTGTGCTATGTTCTGCTATAGCAATGCTCTTTATAGTATCTTCTAGAATTTCTACATTGACACTGGTCGTCAAATCGCCGTAAGTAATAGTTAAAACAATATTACATGTAGTATCGGAATTAAATCCAGTAATAGTGACTTCACTGCTTGGTAAAAACAGGTTTGAAGTACTGCCATCTTGGTATGTTATGGTAATTAGGCTGCTTGTCAAGTCCATGCTTTCTCCCACAAAATATGTGGTATCAAATCCAAACGCATCAATGCTCTCAGCTTCGTTGCCATCATCAATGTCCACATATACGGAATATGAGAAGTACAGTTCTCCTGCGCCTACTCCACTTACATTTATTGTATAGTATCCTTTTTTGGTGTTATCAAATGAGCTAACTATTACTTCATAATCGGTGCCATAAATAGCATCTCTTACATATAAATCGTCAGTTTCTTCGCTACCGTACACAATCTCAACAATTAGTCCTGTATAGCTAAATTCTTCGCCTTGGGCAAATACTGTTTTGTGAGTGCTCCCTTCTTTAATTCTACGCACTACATTATCTGGCATCTTTGCAACAGTAACATTGTAAACCGTTGTTATAGTATTGCTATACTTTATTGTTATAGCATAAGTTTGAGCGGTACTTTGTTTGTGGTCATGATTGTATACTACTTGATATGTAAACTTGCCTGCGCCGAATGTCTCTGCCCAAACAAGTTCTTCTACATATGCGCTATTTTGGTACTGGGCATAAACCTTGGTATTTTTCAAAGAGAAAGGTTCGCCGTACTTAAATGTTTTGTCAG
>CAYJBW010000156.1:0-2117 GCA_964368255.1 uncultured Christensenella sp. | reverse complement strand
TTGCATTGATTATATTATATTTTATCATAGTTGTCACGCATTTTTCAAAACTTTTTCAAAAATTATGAAAAATGGTATTTTTTTAGTCTCTTTTTCCTTCTAATAAAGCTTTTTTGACACTGGCAGGAACTTCTGTATAACAGTTAAGTATCATACTGTAGTTACCCCTACCTTGCGTTGCGCTCCTAAGCGTTGTTGCGTAACCAAACATTTCACTAAGTGGTATGTCAGCATCAACAATTTTTATACCGCCACGGTCGTTCATAGACTTAATAGAACCCCTACGAGCGTTTACCGTGCCAAAAACATCTCCGATGTATTCTGCTGGCACTGCAATTTCTACTGCCATAATAGGTTCTAGAAGTGTGGGATCAGCATTTCTTACGGCATCCTTAAAGCCCATACTACCTGCTATTTTGAAACTCATTTCTGAACTGTCCACATCGTGGAAACTTCCGTCAACAAGTCTAACCTTGAAGTCTACCATTTCGTAACCGACTAGCACTCCGCCCCTTGCCGCTTCTCTCATACCTTCTTCGATAGGCTTAATAAACTCTTTGGGTATAACTCCGCCAACGATTTCGTCCACAAAAATTATTCCACTGCCTGGTGCAAGTGGCTCAATCTCAAGAACACAGTGTCCATATTGACCCTTACCGCCGCTTTGACGGATATACTTGCCTTCTCCCCTTGCCGCCTTTTTGATAGCTTCACGGTATGCAACTTGAGGTTTGCCTATGTTTGCTTCCACCTTAAATTCACGCAATAATCTATCTACTATGATTTCCAAATGTAGTTCGCCCATACCTGCGATAATTGTTTGTCCTGTTTCTTTGTCAGAGTAGGTGCGGAATGTGGGGTCTTCGTCAGATAGTTTGGTTAGTGCCAAACTCATTTTTTCCTGTCCAATCTTTGTTTTGGGCTCAATAGCCAACCTAACAACGGGCTCTGGAAATACCATTGCATCAAGTACAATAGGATTCTTAAGGTCACAAAGTGTTTCTCCAGTTGTGGTTTCTTTTAGTCCAAAAATAGCAACTATGTCGCCGGCATAAGCTGTTTCTATATCCATACGGCTATTAGCATGCATTCTTATTAAACGGCCTATTTTTTCCTTTTTCTTTTTGTTACTATTGTAGACTGTCATACCTGCGGAAATACTTCCACTATATATACGGTAGAATGTAAGCCTGCCAATATTGTCAACTGCTACCTTGAATGCAAGGCCGCAAAGTGGTTCCTTATCGTCAGTTTCTCTAGTAATTTCATTGCCTTTTTCGTCGAAGCCACGCACTGCGTCCACTTCTGCGGGGGAAGGCATAAGGTCTACTATACAGTCTAGTAGTTTTTGCACACCCTTGTTACGGTAAGCAGAACCACAAATTACTGGAGTAATTTTCATAGAAACGGTGCCTATTCTTAGTGCCTTAATGATTTCTTCTTGTGTAAGTGGTTCTCCGTCAAGGAACTTTAGCATTATTTCGTCATCAAAGTCTGCGCAAGCTTCTTCCAGTGCTCTACGAGCTTCCTTAGCTTCTGCAAGCATTGACTCTGGAATGCACTCTTCGTGCAACTCTTTGCCTAGCTTGTCGCTATAGGTTATGCAAGTCATGTGGAGAAGGTCAATAAGACCGGTAAATGTATCTTCTTTGCCAATAGGCAGCACTACAGGAACTGGCCTTGTGTGCAAACGGGTACGCATCATATCCATTACATTATAAAAATCTGCGCCCATTACATCCATTTTGTTAACAAAAGCTATACGCGGAACTTTATACTTGTCAGCTTGACGCCAAACAGCTTCGCTTTGTGGCTCAACTCCGCCCTTTGCGCAGAAAACCGCAACAGCTCCGTCTAGCACGCGCAAACTTCTTTCAACTTCTACAGTAAAATCAATATGCCCAGGTGTATCAATAATATTGATACCGTGGTCACGCCAAGTGATAAAGGTAGCTGCGCTAGTGATAGTAATGCCCCTTTCTTGTTCTTGAACCATCCAGTCCATTGTTGCCGCGCCTTCGTGTGACTCGCCCAAGCGGTGAATCCTGTTCGCGTAGAACAATATTCTTTCTGTGGTTGTTGTTTTACCAGCATCGATGTGAGCCATGATGCCTATA
>CAYJBW010000155.1:0-2121 GCA_964368255.1 uncultured Christensenella sp. | reverse complement strand
TTATTATATTAACATATATTTTTTCCATTTGCAACCACTAATTTCCACATTTTTGTAAAATGTTTTATAATATTAAAATACTAGTCGCATTATAGGGATAAAATTCCATAATCAAAAGAAAACAGCACAAAAAAACAGGGAAAATTTTCCCTGATGTTATTTTTATAATATAATTATATCAATAAATTTGTAGTAAATTGTTATTAAGAAAATCGCAAGAAGTTAAATAATAATTGGTAATGCCTTTATTTACTATATCTTTATATCTGGATGCCGAGCCGTGAAGATGTCCATAAACTACTTTTTCTATATCATAAAGAGAGATTAACTCGGTAAATGCGGAATTGTCAAACTTGGCATTAAATGGTGGGTAATGTAGCATTACCACAATTTTTTCGTTATTAGTTTGTAGTTTTTTGGCTTCGTCTAGTGTCAACTTTAGACGGATGATTTCTCTATCTATTATTTTTTTGTCTTCCGCTGACTGCTGTTCTACCGTCCAACCCCTAGTACCGCAAAAAATATAGTCGCCTAGTTTTAGCGCGTTGTTTTGTATGAAAGTAATAGTATTTAGTGGCAATTCTTTTATTTTTTTATAACTGCTCCACCAATAGTCGTGGTTGCCCCTGATAATAATTTTTTTACCGCTTAGTTTATCTATTTCTTGCAGGTCAACAAGAGCATTATTTATTGTCATTGCCCAAGAAACATCTCCGCAAATAAGTACGACATCGGAACTGTCAACCTTACTTGCCCAGTCCTGTTTAATTTGTTCCCAATGCCCCACCCAATTTATACCAAAAACATCCATAGGTTTGTTCTCGGTATTGGTTAGATGTAAATCACTTATTGCATAAATTTTCATTTGTTAAGTATACCATACCGCCAAACAATATGCAATAAGCGGTAGCAAAAATATGTCTGAACAAATCACTCAAATTAGTAGCTAATTTTGACAATAGTTATGTAGGAAACACCGGTGTTTTATTAAATATACCTGGACAAATTTCGTCTGAATACATTTCGCAGTCCCTGATTTTTGGGTATCCATATGATGGAATAACAAGAATGACATCGGCAACAACTTTGGTTATAATCGTTGTACATGCTTCCGTTACAACGGTATCACTATTTATTATCTCACTGTTTGAACCTATTACTGACACAACCGCTTTAACTTCGGGCGCAATAAGCGCATTTTTTGGCATTCTTAGCAATATATCTTGATTTACCACCATTGTGACAGTACCTGTAATAGTTCCGCCAACTGAGTTGATTGCTGTAATTAGTATTGGAATGTTAAGGGTGTAACGCACTCTGGAACGCTTGTTATTATCCAGCGGAGTAATAATTAAGTTGGTCATAACACCTTGCGCGGAATTTATTAAACTAGTTATTGTATACCCTGTTGGCAAGTCGCTAAACTCCACAGTCAAAGTTGCAGGTACGCTCCTTTGCTGCTTACAAACATCAAATACCTTGTCAACTTCAATACATGTTCTTTCACACGCACTATTTCCGGTACTACACAAAGATGACGAGCACCGAGTGTTGTTATCACAAGCCATAAATATATCTCCTTTTATCGTTTGATACATTTTATGACAAAAAAATTTATATGTGACTATTAGCTTAATAAAATACGGTCAATTCTGTCAAAAATATCTTGCAAACCACTTTTGTCTAAAGAAGAAAAGGTAAGTACATTGTCAACGCCTACGCCAATAAAATTGGCAATTTCTGCCTTTCTTTTATTAGCTGCCATACGACTTAGCTTGTCGCTTTTTGTGCAAATAATAGTAAATGGGATGTGATAAAAATATAAATAATTGAGCATTTGTATATCGTCTTTGGTTGGGTCATGTCTAATATCTAAGAGAACAAACACATTTTTCAGCCCATTAGATACCTGCAAATAATGCTCTATAAGCGTGCCCCACTTCTCTTTTTCCGCATCACTTACCTTAGCATATCCATACCCTGGTAAGTCAACTAGCACATAGCTTTTGTTATTTATATCAAAAAAATTTAGTAGCCGAGTTCTGCCTGGCTCTTTGGAAGTTTTTGCAAGCTTTTTTTTATTACAAATTGCATTGATAAATGAAGATTTACCCACATTTG
>CAYJBW010000154.1:0-2130 GCA_964368255.1 uncultured Christensenella sp. | reverse complement strand
AATATAAATATTGCGACTATGAAAAAACAGTTGAATTTATAAATGATGAATATTATAATTTAACCGTGCTTTGAAGTAATGTATTTAAGCAGAAAAGTATGTTATTACAAGTTCGTGAAAGTATTTAGCAAATGAGATAAGGAGAAAATTTATGAATTGGGAGCCTTGGACGGGCTGTTATCCGATAAGCGATGGTTGCGCAAACTGTTATTTTTATGGACCAAATGCAAAACGGTACGGACAAAATGAAATTAAG
This sequence comes from uncultured Christensenella sp., assembly GCA_964368255.1. Classification (GTDB taxonomy): domain Bacteria; phylum Bacillota; class Clostridia; order Christensenellales; family DTU072; genus CAG-1782. The sequence goes on along the minus strand of CAYJBW010000154.1, from coordinate 1,874 downwards.
AGAACAGACAAATTTGATTGGCCAATAAGAAAGAACAATAAGGGTGAATATAACATCAAGGGTGGCAAAATTCTTCCCACTTGCTTTGCCACTGACTTTTTTATCCCAGAATCTGACGAATGGCGCAAGGATGCGTGGGCGATTATTAAGGAACGGCAAGATATAGATTTTCTTATATTAACTAAGCGGATTGACAGATTTTTGGTATCGTTGCCAGATGACTGGGGTGATGGATATGATAATGTCAATATTGGCTGCACGGTCGAGACGCAAGATACTGCCGACAAGCGGTTGCCGTTATTTTTGTCTTATCCCATTAAACGGCGGTTTGTTGCCTGCGCGCCATTACTTGAGAGCATTGATTTATCGCCCTATCTTGACGGGATACAACATGTTACTGTGGGTGGCGAAACGGGCAGGAATGCTCGTGTATGTAATTATGAATGGGTATTAAAAATCCGCGAGACATGTGTAATTGCAAACAAAACATTTTGGTTCAAAAATAGCGGTTCTTTTTTTGAGAAAGACGGTGTTATCAAAAAAATCAATCCTTTTGATCAAACGACTCTCGCAAAGAGCTTTAATATAGATATTTCTGAGGGCAAGAGATTGTTTTGATAAAAGGAATATTACCCAAAAATCCGCTTGACTTTTACCTTACGGCATAGTCTATACTCAATTTATCAGCTGAGAAAACAAAAAAACAAGGAGAAGGGAATGCTTTCAATTGGTGAATTTTCCAAAATATGTTTGGTCACAACAAAAACATTAAGATATTATGATGAGATAGGCCTTGTTAATCCTGTACACATAAACAATGACAGCGGATATCGCTACTATGACATATCGCAGTTAAACACAATGATTCTTATCAATCGCTTAAAAGGATACGAATTGTCCCTTGAAGATATATCCGAAATTATTAGTGACAAAACGAATGAGATTATGCTAAGTAAGATACTGACCAAGCAAAAGGAATTACTAGCCAAGAAAGAAAACTATGACCTTCTCTTAAGTAAAATTGAATCAGACATTATAAGTCTTAGTAAAGGAGAAAATATTATGTCATATTTAGACAAATTAGCAGTCAAATTAGTCGAAAGACCAACAATCAATGTGCTATTTCAAAAGCAAACAATGGCAATGGCAGATTTTGACAAATACTTAGGTAAACTATGCAGAAGAGTTTTTGAAGAAAAGTTGACCGTTCAAGGTGGCCCGATAGCTATTTATTACGATGAAGATTTTGACCCCAACAAATGTACAATAGAACTTGCCATACCTATAAAAGAAGTAATTACAGGTACGCGTGACCTTGTGGGCGGGTTGTGTGCTAATGTTACGCATAAAGGACGCTACAGTGACCTGCCGTCATCATATGCAAAACTTGCAAGTTGGATAGAAAAAGAAGGGTATGTACTCACCGCGCCACCCTACGAAATTTATTTAACAGACCCCAAAGACACAAAACCAGATGACCACATCACAGAAATCTATTTCCCAGTAAAAAAGAAGTAGCAACAATATTTGTAGCAATGCGTGCGTAAAAAAGCTTGCCACAGATAAAGATTAAGCAAAAAGACAAAAAGCAAGACGAAAATCTTGCTTTTTTGTTATATACTAAAACCACCGAATGGTATGGTAGTTCAAAAAAGTTACCGATAAGCAAAAGATATTAGGTTAAGTTTGGGCGGGGGTTTCGTGCGTTGTATTACTCATTCTATAGTTATATCTCTAAAATCAGCAATATTTGCCCAGTAGTGCCAAAGATATTCAAAGTTTCGTACTTTCTTAACATTGTGAACACAAATGCAAAAAAGGTAGTAGTAGTATCACAAATCGTGTATAATTGATTTAGACATCTTATTTTCACA
>CAYJBW010000153.1:0-2131 GCA_964368255.1 uncultured Christensenella sp. | reverse complement strand
ATGCACAACATAATTGCGGAGCTTTCTTGCTCCCATACTTGTCTTGGTTTTGTCAAGCACCCAAATAAGACTACCCATTTTTTTGTTATCGCTTTGCGTTTCTAGTAGTTCTAGGTTCTTTACGGTCCTATAATCTAGCGCCATTTCCCTTGTATTAGAAAGCACTTTGACACTATTTATGTGGTTAAGTTGTTTCTTTTGTGTTGCCACAACATAATCAAGTAGCCCCCCAACAGCGCAAACAATTTCTGGCTCAGTCAGCCCCAATGCGTCCAAACTATAGACATTCATTTGCTTTAGAATACTCCGCTCGGCGTTGTCAAAATCGAAAGCATAATCATAGTAAGGCGTAAACTTTACCATTCTTTCTGAGATTATGGATATAAGCCCACGAGACTGGTCACAAATTTCTTTTTTCGCGATAATTTCCCTTGGGTTGTTGGTAAGTAAAAAATCTTCCAAATCAAATATTTTCGCATCAGGAAAACTTTTTGCGGTAAGTTCGCCCGTGGTTATGTCGAGTAGAGCCACCGCATATTTGCCCGAAACATTTGATACGCTACAAAGATAGTGGTTAACACTACCATCTAGCATTTCGTCATTTGTATTAGTTCCTGGAGTAATTACCCTTACAATATCCCTTTTTACAAGGCCTTTTTGCTCTCCTGGTGTGGATAATTGTTCACAAATGGCAACTTTATTACCAGAAGAAATAAGGCGAGCTATGTAGTTATCAACGGCATGGTAAGGTACTCCGCACATGGGCGCCTTCTCTTGCAAGCCACAATCTCTGCCCGTCAAAGTTAGCTCCAAAATTTTGCTAGCTTTCACCGCATCTTCAAAAAACATTTCATAAAAGTCCCCTAATCGATACATCAAAATAGCGTCAGGATATTTTTCTTTTAATGACTTATAATGTTCCATCATTGGTGATAGTTTCATCAATTTCCCCCCATAAAGAAGCAGATTTTGCAGTATTTATCTTAACCTTAACAAAATCTCCGATATTGGCACTTTTTCGCAGAAAACTAACTAGCCTACCACTCTCCGTTCGGCCACATAAATACCCTTCTTTTTTTGGATTTTTGTCTTCAATAAGTACTTCTTCAATTTTTCCTATATAAGTTTGGCTAATTTCCGCAGAAATTTTGTTTTGCAAAGCAACTAATTTTTGTATTCTTTCTTTCTTAACTAGCGCAGGAACTTGCTCCATTTTTGCCGCAACAGTACCCTTTCTTTTGGAATAAACAAAGGTAAATGCGCTGCTGTAACGCACATCCTTAACTAAATCTAGCGTGTCTTCAAAGTCCTTTTCATCTTCCGTTGGGAAACCAATCATAATGTCAGAAGTAATGCCAACATTAGGCAGTTTATGATAAATTTCGTCCACAATCTCTAGGTATCTTTCCCGAGTATAATGCCTATTCATTAGCTTAAGAATACGATTGCTACCCGACTGTACAGGTAGATGAATATTGTTGCAAATATTATCGCTACTGTTTATTATATCAATAACATGGCTGTCAAAATCTTTTGGGTGAGAAGTCATAAATCTTAAACGGAACTTACTATCAATTTTTGCTATATTTTCTAATAAATAAGCAAAATTATACTCCTTTTCAGCAACAAAACTGTAAGAATCTACATTTTGACCAAGCAAAGTAATCTCTTTGTAGCCTTCGTCAATTAGTCTTTTTACATCGTCAATTACCAGTTGGGGCTTACGGCTCCTTTCTCTACCACGCACATGCGGAACTATGCAATAAGTGCAAAAGTTGTTGCACCCATACATAATATTTACCCAAGCATTTGTACCACTTGTGCGGTAAATGGGCGTATCTTCGTATATTTCATTCAAAATATTGCTGTTTACAGTTGCACTGAACTTCGCCCTTTTTTGCAAACAATCTTCAATTTTTTGTGGCAAAAGGTTTATATTATCGGTACCAAGAACTATGTTTATGTAGGGGAATTTTTGGTGCAAACTCTCCGCAATCCCAGCTTGTTGTGACATACAGCCCACAACAGCAACTACCAAATCAGGGTTGTTTTTCTTAATTTTTTTGATATCGCCAATATTTCCGATAATTTTTTGTTCTGCTGTGTCACGAATACAACAAGTGTTGTAAAC
>CAYJBW010000152.1:0-2162 GCA_964368255.1 uncultured Christensenella sp. | reverse complement strand
TTCGTTGTAGTGTTTTATATCAAATTTGTCTTCGCTGTTATGAGATAAAACAATATCGTTGTTTTCCGTTTGTTTTGCAACGGCAATCTGCTTTTTCACAACTTCCAAAATTGCTAAAAAAACATTTATTATTTCTGGACGGGTATAATCCTTTTGGAATAGGTCAAAAAACTTTATTTCCTTTTGTGTGCGCACACTGTAGGCTATACTTTTTACTTGCTCAGCAACTGTAAACCGCTCCAAAGTGATAGTTTTGGGTGTTTTTGCGCTCTCTTCCATTACGGCTTTTTCCAAAATTAGTTGGTATGCTCCTAGCAACTGATCAAGTGTTAGGTTGGTTGCCAGCAACTTATAGTCGTTTTCGTTGTATTCTGGTTCTGGATAGAATAAGTTTATAGTTTCTCTAGGGCGAAGTTTTTCGGGAAGTTCTAGCAGCAGGCGTTTTTCCAGGTCGGAGATAAGTTGTTGCTCCATAAAACTTACTTCTTCTTGATACTCGTCATACTCTTCTTGAATAGGAAGCAGTTTGCTAGATTTTATTTCTATTAAAGTAGCCGCCAAAATTATGTACTGAGAAACATATTCATAGTCAAGCTCTCTAAGCGTTTTTACATATTTTATGTACTGGCTAGTTATGTCGCTCACAAAAATATCCATAATGTCTATTTTTGCTTCCTTTACCATACTGACAAGCAGGTCAATAGGGCCCTCAAAAGATTGGTTTTCTATATGAAATTTTACATCTTCTAAGCTGCTGTTAATAAATGTTGACATGTTACATCACCAAAGCAATAAGGCTTTTTATTAAATAGTTCGCCCAATAGAATATATCTAAAAAATATAGATTAAAACCTCTTAGCAAATTGCCAAGAATTATTAGTCCAATCAAACTATACATGCCGTATCTCTGCATAAATGTTCTATATCTGTTACCTGGCTTCATAAATATGTCTAGGAGCCTATAGCCATCTAGCGGATAGATAGGCAACATATTAAAAAATGCCAACATAAAATTGATAGTGATAAAAAATATCAAAAAGTAGTAAACTAGCATTTTTAACACAATAATAGTATTGGGGGTTATATCTACATAATAAAATCCAACAAGCGGATAAAGGAAATACAATATTAGCAGTCCTGCGCCACACATAATTAGGTTGCTAGCCACACCAGAAATTGACACAAGAACCATACCTTTTTTGTAGTTTTTGAAGTTATTTGGGTTAATGGGAACAGGTTTTGCCCAACCAAAGCCAATAAGTGCGATTAAAATAAGTCCAAGCCAATCAAAGTGAGCAACAGGATTTAGTGTTAATCTGCCGCTGTTTTTTGCGGTGGGGTCGCCACATTTTAATGCTACAAAGCCGTGTGATACTTCGTGTATGACTATACAAGTAGTCGCCGCAAGTACCATTGCAAGCAAACATATCAAAATTTCTGGCAGTGAAGCACCGCTTCGCATTAAACTATAAACAAACATTTTCACCTCTAAACATACTAATATAATATACCAAAATATACTTATTTAGTCAATAAAAAACAGCGTAAAGCATATAATATACCTTACGCTGCCACTGCTTTGCTACCAAAGTTTACTTATTTTATAAACCAATTTCTTAAGGTTTTTTCTAAAGCATCTTTGAAAGTAGCTTTTCGGATATCCTTTTTGGAAAAAATTTTACCTTCACAAATAATTTCGCCATCACTTTTTACTACTCTTACCACGCCCAAAGGTGTTTCCTTTGATATTGGCGCTACTAGATTGTCATCAATACTTACTACTACTTTGTAATCTTTGTTTTCACCGCGTTTGCAAAAATATTTTATGTCTCTGTCACAATAAAGCTCGATTGGCTCTTCTTTCGCTCTACTAACACTAATTTGGTTAGTAATAGGATCATTTGCCTTCAAAAGAACTTTATTTTCGTAATTGGCAAAGGAGTACTTGAACATCTCAGTAACTTCCTTGAACCTGGTTTTGCTGTCGGGTGAACCAAGAACGGTTGCAATCACTCGCATGTCGTTAAGTTTGGCGCTAGCGGATAAACAGAACATTGCTTCATTAGTAAAACCTGTTTTGCCTGCATCGCAAGACTTATAAAAACGAATTAGCTTGTTAGTATTCACCATTTCGGTCTTTCTTCCGTCGGGATGAATATAGT
>CAYJBW010000151.1:0-2298 GCA_964368255.1 uncultured Christensenella sp. | reverse complement strand
AAGCGGCGAAAATAAGTGCCGGCTCTGGTGCACGCTGTTCTTCTTTTAACGCCTCCGTGAATTCGTTCATAGCGTCAACCTTTTTTGTGAGCGTCATACAACATATCAATCGCACGCGCTACAACTTCTGTCTGTGATATGCCGTGCACTATGCACAGCCGCTCTATTTTTCCGATTGTGTTTTCTGACAATCTAAAATTTTTCATTTTCTTTTTTTTCATTTTTTTTTCCTTAAAGTTTAATTCTTTTTTTTGTCGGCACCCACGATAATGCGTGAGGATATGCGGCAATCTTTGCGTTAAATTCATCTATTGCTTTTTGAAGATCTTCGGGCAATTCTTGTTCGTCTGCAAGGCAGTCTTCAAAGAAATCATAGTCTAGTGTTCTTAATTCCACTGGCTCGCAGAGAACAAGCATTAGTTCAAGCGGGCGCAGATCGTTTTCTTCGCAGTAATCAAGAATTTCGTTGTAGTCATAAAGGTATTGATCTGACCCGTAAATACATAGCGGCGTCTTTTCATCCCATTCTACTACGGGCATTTTAAGAAACAACTCTTTGTCTTTTTTATCGCGGCACGACTTACACAAAGTCCAACGTTTTAAGCAAGGTTCGCCGCAATGCTGGCATTTTACGTGTGTACAACCGTTATATCTTGCCACGTATTCGTCCGTATAAATGCTTCCGCTTGCACTTTTCCAAGCGGGTATCGTTATTTCTGTTGCAGCCTCCGGCGAATCCATCAAAATTATTTTGTTTTCCATATATTTTTTCCCCTTTTCAATTTTCTATCGTGCAAAGCGGGCAACCGCGTGACAGCTTATCACGCTTACACCGCAATATCGGTTTTAAGATACAACTGTACCCCGCCCAAAACCTACATTTGCCGCAAGTTTCGGGCAGATTTTTGTTGCGCGTGAATGCTTCCGATATAACCAGCGCGGGCTTTTTTGCCATTTTCAGTCCCCCTCCCCCACGCCGGCTTTTATAGCATCAAGCATTTTTGTTTTTTCCAGTAGAATGCAGATACCGTTGTGAGCCGACTTCAGTTCTGACGCAGTCATACCGCGCAAGTCAACGAAACAAGATATTGCTCGACCTGCTTTGTCTAAGAGCTTTCGCAAGTTTTCATTTTCCAGTTCAAGCTGCCTAGCAAAATCAGCAACCACAGCCTCAGTATCGATGTCTACTAAGCCCGCAGTGAAAGCGGCCTCGTCTGTCCTCGGTGTTTCCACGGTTTCTCGTTTTATGTCGCTGTTTTGCTGTTTTTCAAGCTTTCCCCGGATCCGAATTTTTTCATAAATCATAGTTTCTTCCCTCCGTGTCTATACGGTCGACTTTCGTTAAACCGCATTTTTTCAATTATCGCTGTTTCAAGATCGATGTTGAGATAGCCGCAAATGTCCAAAAGCCGAATTACTACGTCTGCCAATTCTGACGGGATCCCCTCAGGTTTCCCATCTTCGCGATAGTATGTTTCGTTTGTCTTATGCCCCCCTCTGTGCTCTTCCAGAGCCTCTGATAACTCCGAGTGAACCAGAGCTATCAACTCCCCGAAAGTAACCGGCTTGTCGTGCCAACCTTTTAGACAAGCAGTTTTATAGGCTTGTTTTTGCAACTCCGAAAAATCCATAATATTTTTTTCTCCTTTTGTTTGTTTTTAGTTTGCTTCAATATTCAGCCAAAAATTATTGCCGCGCATTGCAAGCAAAACAGCCAAAAAAGCAGCTTCTTTTGCCTCTGCGCGAATGCGCGTTTCTATTACTTGCGGGTTATCAGATCCGTCTAGAGCAGACCTGAGTTTCTTGCAGTTCTCAACTGCTTTTTCTATTTTCTTTATAAGCTCTTGTTTTCTCATTTTTCACCTCTGTTTGAAATTTTGGGCAGCATAACACTGCCCGGGTCGGATTGCTTAGAGACTTTCTTTTAAGATATCAATGGCGCGATCAAGAATACTCTCGAAACTCTCGCCATCGGAGGCCGCGTACTCTTCCGACAACCCTGCGCGGTCGCATATTTCAGCGACTAAATCCGGGTCATGGTAATCCAAACTTTCTTCTAATAAAATCAAGCCAATCGTTTCGTAGTCTCTGTATTTGTTCATAATTTGTTCTCCTTTTGTTTTTTTTATCTTCCCTCGCTCACATTTTAAGTATATCAAAACGCTTTACACTTGTCAACACTTTTTATAATTATTTTTATATTATTTTTTATAACACACGCAAAACAGCTCTAGTAGTGAAGTTTGCACAGATAAAAAAAGTAAAAAAAATGGGCTCTCTGGTAGAAAGCCCGGGTTG
>CAYJBW010000150.1:0-2320 GCA_964368255.1 uncultured Christensenella sp. | reverse complement strand
TTACATTGACTTCGTTAAAACGCTTTTTCTCGTGTTCTTGCTTGCCAAAAGCGCGAACTTCACGAATACCTGTTATACTTTCTCTCATTATTAGCGTCAATTGGTCAACTTTCTTTTGAATTATCTTAAATAGTGGCTGAACAAGAATAGCCGCTACACCTGCCGCTATAAACAGTATGGGCAGTACATAAATAAGCACCATTGTCATGTATCCGTTGGCTCTGAATGAGAAAATAAACCCGCCAATAACCGTTACCGGAGCAGATAGCGTAGTCCGCAGAATTACTAAGAATACATTCTGAATTTGGTTTATATCGTTGGTGGAACGAGTAACAAGACTTGCGGTAGAGAATTTGTCAAACTCTACCAAAGAGAAGCTTTCTACCTTCTTAAATACCATACTTCTAAGCACTTTGCTAAAGTAAGACGCTATCTTACTGCTACAAAGCATACCAGTTATGGTTAGTCCCGAAGCAAGCAAGGTAAGGGCTAACATCATCATACCCTTTTTTAGTATAAAATTCATATTTGCCGTTTGGATTGTTACTCCGTCAGGAGTCAGCCATTCTTCACGAGTTTTGTCCACTTTTGTGCTTAAAGCGTCAGTTGTGCTACCCCTTTCGCTAAGACTTAATATTTGTGCCAGTCTAGCAAATCCCTTCTTGTCCGCAATGTTGTTGTCTACATTTTCTTCAATTTGGTTTTCGCTCATACCCAGAGTGTTCTTTATCCACTTTTGGCTATTTTCGTACTTGTAAGCAAAACCCAGCACCTTATTGCAAAGAATGATTTCGTAATCAGGAAATGGTGTAAACCGCTCAGTTTCTTCGTCATATTGATATGTAACAAGACTTTTATCCAAAGCAACGCCATTGCTGTCTACTGGCACTCTCACTGTTTCGCCATTAGCGTTTTTTGTGGTAGGAATGGGCAGTAAATTGCCGTTTTCACTATGTTTCATACACATAACACAGCTAGTTAGCAGTCTTTTTGCATCGGCATTTTCCCAAACATCGCCGTCAGTGTCGCCATCGTCATCTTCATCGAACATTTCTAAAAAGTTATTTATAGTGATGCCGTTGTATCCGTCAGGAAGTCGCACCAAACTATCATAGTTCATAAGTTTGTTAATAGCGCTTTCTACAGCTATTTTGTCTTCTTCCTTATATTGGCTATAACTATTCACAGTAAAGCCATATTTTTCCGTCATTTTGTAGAACTGATATTGCCTAAGTGAATTCATAAAAGGCAGTAGCACTTCATTAAAAAGTTCTCTACTGTCTTTGGCAGGAATATCCATAAAGTCAAAGGAAATAGCGTAACCGTCTCTGAATTGTTCGTTCCATACGGTTTTTATATCTGTCGTGGAAAAGCCATCTTTCATTTCAAAAACAGGTATGGTGTCCTTATCAAAGCCGTCAACACTACCTGTAATATCTATTTCTCCAAAGGGGTTTAGCATGGTTTCATGTTCGTACATCGGTTCATAATCAAGATATATTCCATCATTGATTATATCGCTCATCATACCTGGCAAATACAGCTCTGCCATAGCCGATCCGGCAAGTAGAATTACTACTAATACAAATAATTTTGCCAGTGGCTTAAGTTGCTTAAATAACCGAAACATTACTCACCATTTTGCGATTTTATCGCCCTTATCTATATTTGCTAGTTAAATTTTTTTATAACTATTGCAAGGAACTTGCATCCATCTTCTGATGCTGCAATCATGCCATGTGGACAGCTAGAATTGTACATAATAGAGTCGCCTTCATTTAGCAGTTCTTTCTTGCCATTTATACTAAAATGCAAAGAACCCTCCAAAATGTAGTCAAACTCTTGTCCTTCGTGGGTGTTTGTGGGTATGGGACTATTTAGAGCTTCTTCGCTAAAGGGAACAGAAACAAGCAACGGATCAATTTTGTGACCGTATAACTTACTTCCTAAATGCAAATATTCAAAACCTGCCCTTCTATCTACTGGCAAGCCACTACCCTTTCTTTCTATAGCATAAGAGTGCAAAAGCGATGCCGTGCTACCGGTAAGCAGTTCTGATATGTCCACTCCGAACTTAGTAGCGCAACGGTTCAAAAAGCTGTATGCATAATCAATTTCGCCGTTTTCGTGCGCCAAATACTCACTCACGGTCATACCGCAGTGGTCAGCCATATGCTCTACAGAGATATTCAAATCTTCTCTAAGTCCTTTTAACCTTTGTGCAATAGCTTTGATTTCCATAAGTTTTCTCCCACCATTAAAAAATAACCTAACTATGAGATTATAATATATTTATTCAATAAATGCAATAGCTTAGACC
>CAYJBW010000149.1:0-2334 GCA_964368255.1 uncultured Christensenella sp. | reverse complement strand
ACATCCAGCACAAAAACTTCTTTGAACTGCACTTGATACCAAGAATATGTAGCGGTAGAAACCATGACCAAAGTTATTACTATTAGCGCAATGGCTATAATAACTTTGTAATATTTATTGGCGCTCTTTATATTTTTCGTCTTCATAATCTTAATAATTATACCATACTAAATTATACCTTGTACATCTTAAAATACGCTTTAATTGCCCACTTTGTAATAGGCATAAAGTGTCACATTGTTATTTTGTGCCTGTGATGTATTGTAAGGGTCGGTGTTGCTGTATAGTTTCCCTGCCCCTGACTGGGTTGTAGACCAGTGTACAAAGCTATTGTTATCATTTTTTGCTCTAATAAGCAGGTATGTAGATTTGCTGTTATCAAAGTAACTGTCTATTGTTTCTCCTTCAAAAAGCACTAAGTTGTAAGTGGTGGTAGAAACAATTGTCCCCACTCCGCCAACATACTGCAACAACTCGCCGTTATAGGGTATCAAGCTTGCTTGTGGTATGTTTAGCACAACAGTATACTGTTTGCGCCATACCGCATAAAGCATTTTGTCGGCATTTATCGCAGAGTCAAAGTTATACTCGTTTTCTGCAAAGTTTGCATAGGTAGCACTAGGATTTTCGCTCCAACCAACGAACTGGTAGTTAGCAAATACAGGGGCATCTGGCTCAATTGCTTTGCCACCCTTTTCTACATAAGTATCCGTAGATTGTGGCGTATAACCTACCATGTTGTAGTTAAATGTCACTTTGGGCATAGCCGTCCAACCAGCATAAATTGTTATGTTCTGTCTAATAGGGCTTGTCTTTAGCGAATCCTCTTCAAACGGTTTGGTGCATTCTATATCGTAATACCAACCATTAAATGTATAAAGGTTTCTTGTAGGGTCGGGCAAGTCCAGTAGCCCTTGTCCCGTTGTGGACAAGCTTATAGGAGTAACTGTACCGCCAGTTGGGTTAAGACCAACTCTAAGTAGTTCACTAAGTCCAAAGTTAAAGCTAATCTTTATATTACTAAACATATATCTTTGGTTGCTAAGTGGGAAAATGTATTCACTTCCAATATCACTTTGTGTTGTACTTAGCAGATTATAGCCCTCTTCTGACTGGAACACTATTTGCAAGTCAAAATAGTATGTATGTCCATTTTGGAGCAGTAGCGGTGCCCCTGCTGGGTCTACGATGTAGCCGTTTTCGTTTTTATATATCTTGTTTACAGGCACATCAGAAGTGCCGTCATTGTAGTAGACAAGGTTCATACGGAAAGTAAAGTGCGAAAGCATGTTTTTGCCAATTTGAGTGGTTAGAAGATAATTTTCCACAACTGGCTGTCCGTGTTCGTCCTTACCGGCTAGTATAACTTGTATACCTTCTATACCTGCGTTAAGGTATCGTGGCTTTGAGTCTAGTCCTGACGGCTTGATTGTTACCGGAGAATAGCTCAAAATATAAGGATAGTCATCGCCGTTATACTCAATGCCCGTTTGTCCATAATACTTTTCTGTATTTAATTCACCGTCAGGGAAACCAGCAAATACTGAAGGCGTGGTGGAAGACTCTACTGCAGTATTAGAAGTGTCTACTACATTTTGGTGCGTATACCAAGTATAAGTAGCCACCACCCCTGCAACAAAGGTGCAAACTGATATAATAAGAGCTATAATAAGTTTTAATTTCTTAACACTAGTCATATTATATACTTCCCTCCACTTCTACATTTCCGTCTGTGCTACTCTCACTGCAATAAGAGTAAACTCTCGTACCGCTTCTGCCATAACTTATTATTGTGAAGCCTCCCTTGTTGTACTTGTATACTAAATACTTGCTTGCGCTAAGCGGTATTGTCGCAGGATAATTAAAGTTCTTTGTTTGCTTATAACTTAGCCAAGGATAGATGTTCATAATGCCCAGTTGTTTGTAGTTGGATATATTTATTTCGTATCCGTCACTACCGTATAATTCCAGCCCCACTTTATCATCAATCAAAGAATATATATATTTTTTATCAGCGCTTGAAGTACCCAAATAATGATGTTTCATAGTGTAGTTATGTACAAGGTCTATTACAGTAACTATATCTGCAACGGCAGAATTTATCATTTGCGTATAAGTCATACCCTTTATTGTACTTGTCGTGTCGCCAAAAGCACTGTTTGCTATTGTTACGCCTGTACTTACATTGTGGATTATACCAAAGTTAGCTAGATAATAGCTAGAACTTTGTTGTATCAATCTACTTAGCGGATTGTCACCTGCTGCTTCTATACTGCCCACATAACCGCCCAAAGTAGAATTGCCGTTTGTTTTTACGCTAGAACTAGCAAATAT
>CAYJBW010000148.1:0-2335 GCA_964368255.1 uncultured Christensenella sp. | reverse complement strand
ACGCTAGGTTCTGTAAATGGAAAAAATGACGGACGAAGTCGAGTTTTTGTGTCTGCTCCAAAGAAAGTACGCGCAAACTCATCTAAACAGCCTTTTAGGTCGCAAATCGTAATATTTTTATCTACAACAAGTCCTTCTATTTGTTGAAACATCGGAGAATGCGTAGCATCGTCATCCGCTATATAAACTTTGCCTGGGCAAATAATCCTAATAGGTGGTTTGTTTTCTTCCATTGTACGAATTTGCACTGGAGAAGTCTGCGTGCGTAACAAAATATTGTCTGTAATGTAGAATGTATCTTGAGCATCCCTAGCCGGGTGGTCTTTTGGTAAATTTAGTTGTTCAAAGTTATAAAAATCAAGCTCAACTTCGGGACCTTCTTTGATTTCAAAGCCCATACCAATAAAAGCATTTACAAGTTCATTTTTTGCTAGTGTTAGGGGATGCAAAGCGCCGTAACTGTTGTTACTTTTTGACAAAGTGATGTCAATCTCTTCTTCTTTTAGGCGTTTTTCCTTTTCTTTTTGTGCAAAATTCTTCTCTTTTTCGGCAATTATTTGCTCAACCTTTTGTCTAAGGTTGTTAATGTGCATACCCATTGTAGGCTTTTCTTCAGCCGAAACATCCTTAAGCCCCTTTAGAAGAGCGGTTATTTCGCCATTTTTGCCAAGATATTTGATTTTTAACTCATTGATTTCGGAAGTTAATGACAGACTGCTAATTTTGTTTTGTACAGCGTCATAAATACTTTTAATTTTATCCAACATAAGATACATACTCCTAATGAAAAATAACTTAAGATATTATAACATCAATATGGTGTTTTAGCAAGAAATTATATACAAATAAGCTACTTTATGGCAACAAATCCAGATAGTTGGTGTCGAAGTTGTCACCCATGTAGGTTTCGGGAACTTTGCCAATAATCAAATTTTCTGCCAAAACGACATCATTGAAGATATTTTTGGCAGGAACTTTTGTTGGCGCAAGCATTTCTATGACAATAAAAGCGGTAATTATTAGTCTGTGGATTGTTTGATTGATGCCTACTTCAACGAATTCTGACTTAATTTCTGTATAAGAGTTGCTTATAGTTTGTACCTTTATAGTCACATTTGCACCGAATTTAGAAAAAAATACGCTACCAGTGAATACTCCAGCAGGTACTGTTAAAGAAAAGTTTCTTAATTTGTTAAGTTGTTCTTGAATTTCCGTTTGCATAATCATATTAACTTGATTTATTAAGCCAGTATTTGCTACCACCGCAATCAAATCTCCTGCGGCGTTCTTTTCTAACTTAAAATAATCGTCATAAAAAAAGTCTAAAGCTTGCAAAATGTCATTAGTATAATTTACTATATTTATAACTTTCGCCCGAACTTCTTCTACACACATAGTGTTTTTTACATCTTGCACTACAGTAAAAAAGAATACTGCAATAAGTGCAATAAGGACGATAAGTACAATTATGAGATTTGTCTTTCTCGAAAGTTTTTGCATTCTATAAAATTATATGCAAAAATTGTATATTTGTGTCTAAATTATGCTATTATAAATGCTCTTCATAGTTATAGCATCTTCTGCTTGCGTGCCGTTAGATTCGCAAATAATCGTTGGAGTTAGGCTATATTTATGTAAAAGTTCGGCAAGTGGTAAAAAATCAGGTCCATACTTCTGGTCTTCAAATGTTAAATGCCGTATTTCTCCACTCTTACCGTACTCAATTTTGCTAAAATGTATATGCATATTTTTTACCTTGTGGTTTTCGGTATTATCAAGCATATATTTTATGATATCTTCATAATCATTAGATGTTTTTATACCGCCAAAAGTACGAGCATTAAGATGTCCAAAATCTACGCAAGGATAGAAGAAAGGCGCAAGATTAACAAACTGCAACACTTCTTCCACAGTGCCGATTTGACCAAGTTTTCCCATAGTTTCTATACAAACTTTATAATTTGTAAAATTATTTTCTTCGATTTTATTTGCTAGCAATTTAATATTGTCTTTAGCTGTCTGCACTGCAACTAGTCTATCAAGTTTACCTTGCGTTGCGCCGTGAAAAACTAAACGGTCACCAGCACCAAACTGTTGTAGTTTTTTCAAAGAATTCATCACATAACCAATGCTTTTAGCTATCATATCGCTATCTGTATTGGCAAAATTTATGTAATAAGGGGCGTGGACAGATATTTCTACGCCGTTATTTAGGAACTCTTGTCCAATGTCATTTGCTGTCTTGTCACTAAGATTTATACCCCTGCCAAAAGAGTACTCAAAGATATCAATTCCCCTATCCTTGCACCACTTTGCCGCTTCTATTGTAGAAATA
>CAYJBW010000147.1:0-2367 GCA_964368255.1 uncultured Christensenella sp. | reverse complement strand
GAAGAATGCGAGCAAGCTAATCTAAAGACAAGCTTTGTGGTAGACAACATTGACGACAGTCAGTTGCTTGCAGACGAAGTGGGGGTAAGCGGAGTATTCGACAGCTATGGCAGAGAAATACTAGAGCCTGTTTTTGAGAATTGTCTTAGACTTAGCAAGAACTCAATAAAACTTGCCTATAGCAAAATCAAGAACACCATACTTTCTTACCGTGAAGTAAAGCAACGCTATAGTGGCGGAGCAGAACTTTTTAAGAAGTCAAATAAGATACTATGCCGTATGGAAATTGGCGAAGACTGTATCAATATATATTATGCTCTTAGTTATGACGAACTGGACAAACAAAAATATGTGTGCCATTCTGCCAAAGGACAATATAAGCAAACCCCAACTAGAGTTACTATTCTAACAGGGGACGAAAAACGCGGAGAAGTGTACAACAGCGCAATTACTTTCGTAGAGAAAGTTATGGAACAAAACGGTATAGAAAAGAACAGGGTATATGTGCCCACCGCTTATGCCGAAAGGTATCCATATAATATAGAGGCAGTACTTAGTGGCAGGGAAGAAATTCCGCCAGACGAAAGTATAACTACGGACAAAGAGTATGATTACATAGAAGGTGAGCTTACAAAGAACATTATTGACGAGCTTATGGGTCCGGACTTTAGCTTGGATGATAAGCAAGGCAAAGAAAAGTTAGAAGCAATAAGGCAACAAGCCGCCAACATAAAAGAAGCGGTAGCCATAACAGAACCCATTGTTTATTTCTTTGACAGCGCACTAAGTAATGAGAACGAAAATATGTATGTCAATATTCAACAAGTACTGCAAGATAAGTTCTTAGGTAAGATGTTACCCCAGCAGTACAGCGCGGTAGCCGAGAGCAGTAACAGGATAGAACAACTAAATATTTTGGCAGTAAATGAAGCAGTAGTTTGCGCGGACGAAAATCCAAAACTAAACTTTTGCCTAAGGATAAGCACCAGAATGTTAGTTAAGGGAAATGCTTTTGATAAGTTGCTTAAAGCGTGCGTGACACAAAACAACAATCTTATTATGGCATTTGATTGCGCCCTACTAGAGGTACTTGGTCAAGACGGTATGAAAGCTATCGAGAGCCTAAAAGAAAACGGTGTCAAAATAATGCTTGATAATACCGAGAGCGCAGGACTTAAGATACTGACAGAATATATAATAGACTATCTGCGTTTTGACGCTAGGTACTACAAAGAGTCCAACCCACGCACAACGGCGCACCTAGATATGCTTATTAGTTATTGCAAGGTACAAGGCATTGTGACGGTGGCAACCAATGTGGAAAGCACCAAAGAAGCAAAATACTTCTTATCGCACGGAGTGAATATCATACAAGGCTATATCATAGCAGAACCAAAAAGGACGATAGTCGGAGCGGTAAAGGAAATAAGGAAGCTAGCATCGGTAAGCGTTAACTAAAAAAAAGATAATCAAAATATATGGCATTAAGCATATATTGTAATAAAAAATAACATAGGTAAACGGAGGTCACTATGCAAAAATTTTATAAGATGGTCGATATCAAAGATATTGCAAAAATTTGTCAAAACAGGAGATATAAAGGCACCCTGTTAGACAATTGATACAAAGAATCTAGGGCGACAAGCCCGAAAAAGTAAAAATATCGCATTGCATAGACCTCACTTAACATAAAAAAATAAAATCTTTAATTAAAGGAGAAAACAAAATGAAACACATGAAAAAGAGTATGTTCATCACTACCGTACTTATGGTAGTATTACTCATCGTTGCTGTTAGTACCGCAACCTTTGCATGGTACACAAGCAGCAACACAGTTAACACCGTGGCAACAGAAGTTAACTCAGCTTCTTCCACAGGTGCCAACATCTCTATCGGTTGGGCGGACAACACACCGGTAGGAACATCGTCAATGACTTTCTATGACCAACCGGCAGGAGACGGTTTCCACCCTATGGTACCGCTAAAGACCGGCGAAACTTTTACATTTAATAACGACACAGCGTTCTACACAGCCGTTATTTCTTATGGCAATTTGTCCAATCATGCTCCTGCAACCCCTTACATAGGTCAAAAAGAGGGTGGTGGCAATACATTCTATGTTATTAACTACGCAAAAGTAGCTACTAATGTAAAGTTTACTGCTAATGTAACCGGCGAGAATGCTGCAAGACTAAGACTAGCGGTATTTAACGCAGCAACAGGCGAGCTAGTGTTTACTAATGCAAATTACTACACCGGCGAGATTGTGGATACAGTAGCGAAGTCCTACACACCAATAACCGCACAACCAGATGACTGGGCAGATAACTTTGCAAAGTACAGCACAAGTGGCACTGAGGATGTTTT
>CAYJBW010000146.1:0-2397 GCA_964368255.1 uncultured Christensenella sp. | reverse complement strand
ATATAATATAGTTGCAAATAATATAATTAAATGATTTGTTTACTATAGATTTTTGACAAAATATGAGCAAAAAAATATAAAAAGCTAATAAATGGATATTCCTTATATATAAATATATTACATAAAAGAATGGCTATTTTGCACGAAAAAACAAAATATTGCCAGAGAGTATATCGGAGTAGGAATAAGAATTTAGCTCACCGTCGACCTTGCGCACAGTAAAGATTTTTGGGTAGGTACTTTCGATTTTGCCTTCCAGCTCTTCAATTCTGTTCCTGCCCTTGTTTACCTTTAGGCGGATATGTACGCCGGTAAGATTCTTCACCTGATTGATAGTATTATTGATGTTTTGTGTTATTTCTCTCATTATTCACTTCCTTCGTTCATACAGTATTTATTGAGATGACGAAGATATTATTGCCAAATAAAAAATTTTTAGTCATAAAGTCTAATCCATATAAATATGGTGTAATATGAGTTTTGCAAATAGGGGGCAAGGTATGACAAATAAGCTAACGGTAAATGCCAATTCCAAGATGATTATTGAAAGTCAAGTGATGGAAATGTGTGATTTTTCTATAGGAGAAGGCAAAGTTTTGGGGATGACAGCAGTCGCCTGCGTAAACGGGTGTGAGGCGCTAACTAACGAACTTCGCGTATCAGTGCGAACAATTTTTCGTTTGATGTACGCTATCAATACGGACATCGAGTGCGTGGAGCTACGCGTTGACAATGTACACTCTATATATAAGGAAGGCATAACCGCATCCACTCGCGCGGTACTAAAAGCCAATGTCATTGACTGTGAAAGCCAAAATGGAAATATAGTAAGGGGCAAAGCCACTATAGAAATAAGCGGTTGGTATCTACTACAAAACCAAATCGAGTTCTTAGATGCCTGTCAAAAGGATGTTTTTTGCAAAACAAGCACCGTACAGGTAGAGAGTATCAACCTTTTTAAGCCGACTTCGCTTAGCACAACCAATACTTTCGAAGCAAGGATGCCCCTATCCAAGATATTAGACAGCAAAGTAAGCGCTAGTATAAACAATGTTTATGTACTTAGCGGTTCTTACCAAATAGAAGGGGAAGTAAATGTGCGAGTTGTTGCCCTAACCGACACAAAGCAGTTCATTAGCCAGAACTTTACTCACAACTTCAGCACCGAAGTAAGCGAAATGTCCCTTACCGCCACATCAAGTGTTGATGTAGAAGTAAATGTACTAGAGTGTACCCTTAACCTAACCGATACCGACAGCAGAATAATAATATGTGATCTAACACTGGGTATGAATGCCACAGAAAACTCCACTTGTGAAGTTATGGGTATAACCGATGCCTATTCTGTGAGTAATATAATTAACCTAACTTCTTCATGCTTTTACTTAAATACTAACTATTGCTACCGCACAGTACGGGACAAAGCCAGTATGAATTTTGCACTGGAAAGTGGAGCAAATGAAGTTTGTTGCCTGCTTACACCTATGGTAAGCGCAAGTATAAATACCACAAGGGGCAATATATCGGTAGAAGGTCTAATTACGGCAACCCTTATATATTTAGACGAAAACAACAATTTTGCAGCAATGCCAGTGGAACTGCCATACCAAACCGTAGTATCTAAAGACTATGAATGTGACTCTTATTTGCGTCCTAGTGTACAAATAGTAAGCATAAATGGGCGACTTCGCACTAGCAAAGAAGTGGAAGTGCAAGCGGAACTTGTGCTAACGGCAAGGGGTATGTCCTCAAAAGATGTGTGTTTGCTGTCAGAACTGGAGCTAGGCGGCGCAAAGGAAGAAAATGACTATGCAATAAGCCTATATATAGTGAAGCCAAACGAAACAATATGGGATGTATCCAAAGCACTTAGCACTGACGAAGATACGATAATGCAACTTAATAGCGACCTAAAATTGCCACTAAAAGGCGGGGAAAAGGTACTAATCTATAAGTCGCTAAATGTAGAATTTTAGAAATAATATAATAATAATCGTAAAATTGCCTTTCTTGATTAAAAAGAAAGGCAATTTTTATAATTAGCGAGTTAAAGCGCAACTTGTCGAATAATAAATAAAACTCACAAAACCGCCATTTTCGAGAAAAACGACCTGTTTTTAGTGAAATATTAGGAATTTCCGAAAAGGGGGGAAGCCGAAAAAGGTCAATACATCGAAAACAGTGTATTATTGCCCAAAAACGCAAAAAACCTATAAATATAAAAGAAAACATATGCCATTATAGATACCTAAAGGCAATAGTTTAGTCTATTGAAAATAATAGTTTGGACTTTTTTGCAAAAAAAGTGTAAGTTTTTGGCAAAAATCATTTTCTCGCCGTTTTTTACTAAAAAACCATAAATTTACCTTAAAAAAACAGTAAAATAAAAGTAAATAT
>CAYJBW010000145.1:0-2404 GCA_964368255.1 uncultured Christensenella sp. | reverse complement strand
TACAAAAACAGTGCAAAAATGTTTGCAAATTGACAAAAAAATATATATACTACACCCATAAACAAATATTCGACTGCTTGAGCGCTACTCTGACTTTTTTGTTTTGGAGCAAACTGGCAGTTTTTTTGTGTAAATAACTATAAAAAGAGGATACTATCATTATTACATTTTTTGACTTAGCAATAAAAGAAAGCCTGAAAAAGGCATTGGAAGAACATAAAATAACGGAGCCAACTCCGGTACAACAACAAGCAATCCCTATTATACTTTCGGGCAAAGACTGCTTGGCGGAAGCACCAACAGGCACTGGAAAAACTTTCGCATTCGGGATACCTGCCATACAAATGCTGGACACCCAAAGCCCCACCGTTCAGGTGGTTATACTCTGCCCCACTAGAGAACTTGCTATGCAGAGCGAAAAGGAACTAAAAAAACTTTGCACCTATGAAGAAGGGGTAAAAATACTGGCTATTTATGGCGGACAACCTATAGAGCGGCAACTTGCTGCCTTGCGCAAAAAGCCACAAATCATTGTGGGCACTCCAGGACGAGTTATGGACCATATTCGGCGCAAGACACTGCGACTAAATAATGTCAAAATGATTATTCTTGACGAAGCGGACGAAATGCTAAATATGGGCTTTAGAGATGACATAGACACCGTGCTAGAATCTATGCCCACTCCTATCTCTACGCAGCTTTTTTCGGCAACTATGCCCAAAGAAATTTTGCAGATATCCAAGCTTTATCAAACAGAACCTGAGTATGTAAAGGCACTATGTGACACTAGCGAAATACCTAACATTACACAATACTACATCAAGACAACGGAAGCGCATAAGTTTGAAGCGTTCCAAGCGGTAATGAGCGAAAGCGACTATCATTTTGTGTTAGTATTTTGTAACACTAAAAGGAGAGTTGACGAACTTGACAAAAAACTCAGCGAAAATGGTTATTTGTCTTCTGCTTTGCATGGTGACTTGCGCCAAAAACAGCGTGACTCCGTTATGAAAAGCTATCGTGACAGAAAGATAAACATACTTGTGGCAACTGATGTAGCGGCAAGGGGTATAGATGTAGCGGACATAGAAGCGGTATTTAACTATGACCTGCCTAACAACGAAGACTATTATGTTCACAGAATAGGACGCACAGCCAGAGCTAAAAAAGATGGTGTTGCCTATACCTTTGTTACCAACAAGGACGAAGGACAAATAAAATATTTAGAAAAAATAACCGGTACCAAAATGGAAGAACTTATGATATCAAACGACAAATTAACCAAAAGACCAATACCTGTAGTAAGTAATACCGTTAGATTCTTTGTCAATGTTGGACAAAAAGACGGAGCCAGCAACAAACTAATAACGGAGTTTTTAGAAAAAAATGCCGGTATTACTCCCGATTGTGTCGCTGACATAAAAATCTTAGAGCTTTTTTCTTTCATAGAAATAACCTTTGATGTTGCCCCGAAAATGGAACAAATTAACGGCAAAAAGTTCGGCGGAAGAAAGGTAGCTGTAGAAGAAGCAAGCGCGAGCAGAGACAGCAAGGGTGACGGAAGAAAATATGGCGGCAAGCCAAGAAGCGAAAGGAAGCCTTACGGCGATAAGCCAAAGAGCGATAGAAAACCTTACGGTGAAGGCAAATCCTATGGTGATAGCAAACCTTATGGCGACAAGCCAAAGAGCGACAGAAAGCCTTACGGTGAAAGCAAATCCTATGGTGATAGCAAACCTTACGGTGACAAACCTAAGAGTGATAGAAAGCCCTATGGTGAAGGCAAATCCTACGGAGATAGCAAATCTTATGGTGATAAACCTAAGAGTGATAGAAAACCTTACGGTGAAAGCAAATCCTATGGTGACAGCAAATCTTACGGTGATAAGCCTAAGAGTGACAGAAAACCTTACGGTGAAAGCAAATCCTACGGAGATAGCAAACCTTACGGTGATAAGCCTAAGAGTGACAGAAAGCCCTATGGTGAAAGCAAATCCTACGGAGATAGCAAATCTTACGGCGATAAGCCAAAGAGTGACAGAAAACCTTATGGTGATAAGCCAAAGAGTGACAGAAAACCTTATGGTGAAGGCAAATCCTACGGAGATAGCAAACCTTATGGCGACAAGCCAAAGAGCGACAGAAAACCTTATGGGGACAGCAAAAAGACTTTTGAAGGCAAAAAAAGCTATTCTGATACGCCATCTAGAGCTAAAAAATTTGACTCCAAACCTGCCTACAAAGGCAAGCCAAGAGGCGAAAACAACAGATAAGTTTTCACTCACAAATCGACAAAAATTTCATAGCTTCCTATACTTAGGGAGCTTTTTTTTGGGGAAAAAATAAAGTTGGTTCTTTTATCTATTTACATAAAAGTTGGTATATGGTATCATTAGTTTATAAT
>CAYJBW010000144.1:0-2409 GCA_964368255.1 uncultured Christensenella sp. | reverse complement strand
ATCTAATGGTGTATTTGCAAAAGAATTTTCTTGCAAAAAATTCAAATAATAAATTTGTGGACTAAATACTTCATCCCGAAATTTTAGTAGCAAGTTAATTTTGCATATGAAAACTGCAATAGGGTCATTATCTATTCCAAAAAGTTGACAGGGTTTAGCCTTTAATGCCAATAAAAAAGAGCCACTTCCACAACAGGGGTCAAGAAAAAATTCTTGATTTTCTAAGAAAACACTAGATGTCATATTCTCAACAATTTTTTGGGGAGTGTAGTATGAACCTGTAATGTTTTTTTGACCTTCAAATAGTATACATTGATAAATTAAACCTAAAATGTCCCTTTCATTACTGGGCAAATGCAAATTTAATAGGTAATCATTCATATTTGCGATATATTCCTGTAATACCTTTTGAACATGAGATAAATAATAGATGTTGGCATTTTTTAATAAATTTATAGCAATAGAGTATATTGCATCGAAAACCTTGATATTTTTCTCAGAAATTTGATAGACAATAGTATTTATTGCATCAATATTGCGTTCATAGGAAAGGTATTCCATAGGAAGAATAGCTTTCTTTGACATTTGTTTGTTTGCGCGAGTCGTAAGTTTAGATGAAATATCGACATCTAACCTATACCAATTTTTTGCTGTTGCTAATGATATATCAGGTTGCACAATAATACTCTCCTTATAATTCATTTTATCATAAAACTATATAAATTTCAAGCAGAGCATAATCATATCTTAATAAAACTAACTGTAATAATTGAAGAGATGAGCACAAACATATTAGACAGCTAGTTGTCTTTATGGAATATACATAAATCATTCCATTACACGTTTTAGAAACATCATTTCTGCATTTTACTTGTTATATATTTTACTATAAAGTTATATGTAGAGTTAAAATTATACAGAAGTTAAAAAACATGTGCTGTGCAGCACTTTCACATAAAAATACCAATCTAAGTCGGCATAGCTTAGATTGGTGTAGTGCATAGTTATATGCGAATGTATACTTTTTAGAGAGCGACACCTTTAATCTGAATAGATGCATACTCGTAGAAGTTGCCTGCATACACAAGGGTCAGAGTGTCATTTGTGTTTATTGCAAAGCAAGCTAAATTAGAATTTATTTGCAAATAGTTGTATACGCAAACGCCGTCTACAATTTTTATTAGGCAGAGCGCGTTATCTGTGGAAGCTAGGTAATAATAGGCATTTTTGTAATATACCGTTTGAAAAATTTTGCTAATTTTGCTCGAGCTGTCCGCATAACTTACACTTAAATCATATCCAAGTGTAATCATACCGTTTATGTTGCCACTTGCTATAATAAGTAGCTCATTTTGACTTTGACAAATGGCTTTTATGTTGAAGTTGCCGAGCTTTTTCTTATATGAAAGGGTGAAGTTTAAGTTGCTGTCAACCTTTTTTGCATAGGTGGAGTCAGAACTTTCTATAATAATAAATATCTGTTGATTATTTTCTACCGCTGGCTTTACGGCAACAAGTGTTGCCCCATTAACTACTGTTTGATTAAGTATGACATAATTACTTTTGCTAACCTTAATTACTTCATAACCGCTAGGAGTGTTGCAAAACATTAGATAGAAGTCGTTGTACTCAAATAGCTCTACAAGCGACATTGTGCCTATGCTATAAAATTTTAGTTTTCCACTAGAGTAGTCGTAGATAATTGTTTCTTTTTCATATTCTGTTAGTATCAAAAAACTGCTTCTTGTTGGTACAATTTTTGCCTTTATTCCGCTTGTAATAACCAAAGTGCTTAGCGAACTAAAATCATAAGAAACAATATTTATAAAATACTGGTTTTTGTCGGTGTCCGAAGTTATTATTACCAGACCAAGTGCAGTTACTTGAGAAGTTACATAGGTAGCGGAGCTTTGAGAAGGTAAACAATATGTAGACTTAACTGTGCCGGAAGTATCAAGTTTTGCAATGCCTATTCCCGGGCGGTTTCCTGCTAAATCCCCGTATACACAATCACTGCTGCCCACAATAAATATTCCTAGCGCAGTTTGGTGCAAAGAAAGCAGATTTATGTTGCCTATGCCACAGATATCCTGACTAAATAAGAAATTCTCATCCGCGGTGGGGGGCTTAGGAAGTACTGTTTTGTAGTTAAGAGCAGGGCTTAATGGTGTTTCTACTTTAGGAATATCTATAGAAGTGTCTAGAAGCATATCGCCAGGGATAGGAGCAGAGTTTGCCCCGGCATTTTTTTCGTTTTTTAGTACGGCAACACTAAGTGCCAAAATTAGCGTAAGAAGACAAAAGCAAATAACTACATTTATATTTTTTACTATATATTTCTTCATAATTCACCTCTATTAAGTTAATGATAACAGAAATATATAGTTAAAGTTTATAATGTATAATAAC
>CAYJBW010000143.1:0-2474 GCA_964368255.1 uncultured Christensenella sp. | reverse complement strand
AGGCATACTATATATCCTCCTGTTTTTTTGTTGGGGAATTCATCCTTATTATATTGAAATGAATTATTTGGGCTTTTTTGCACCATATTTGGATCTAGCCTGCATGCGCTTTGCTACGCCTGCTGTGTCCAGTGTGCCACGAATAATGTGATAACGCACACCTGGCAAGTCCTTAACTCTGCCGCCTCTGACAAGTACTACACTATGCTCTTGCAAACTATGTCCGATACCAGGGATATACACAGTACCTTCCATGCCGTTTACTAAGCGCACTCTTGCAATCTTTCTTACAGCGGAATTAGGCTTTTTTGGGGTAGTTGTAGTAACAGATAAACATACGCCTCTCTTTTGTGGACAGCTTTCCATCATAGGAGATTGACTCTTTTTTACCTGTCTTTCTCTACCTTGCCTTATCAGTTGGTTAATTGTTGGCATTCCATTCCTCCTTTAATTAGGATGAGCTATCCCTATTATCAACCCGTTATTTAGGATAAACTCGTCTTTTGCTAGGTTATTACTTATTTCTTCGCTTCAACATTCTCGGCACAAACAGCACACGCTACATCAAGGTCTAGCATTTTTCCCATAGTGGCTTTGTCTGTGACGAACCTATATGGTACTTTCTTCTTCTCGCATAGCGATACAATTTGATTGCCGATATTGCTATCAGCGTCACGGGCAATCAATACACACCTGATTTGATTTCCGTTTATTCCTCTTACCACTTGGCGATAACCCACCACCCGACGAGATAAGGGAACTTGCTCTAAAAAATTGTCCATTAAATTGCTCCTTCAATGAACGAAAAATGATATTCTTCCATAAGCCTAATAATTATAGCAACTGGAATAGTGCTTGTCAAACAAAAAAACATATAATTTTCGCGAATTTTATAGAAAAGCAACAGTTGCTTTACTGCCTTTGAAGGCATCTTCATCTATAAGAATATCGCTTTGTTTGTCGGAAAATGTTATTGTTGCGCCTTTTGAAGCACAATAAAAAGCATATTTTTCTACCGATATTATTCCGCTACCAAAAGTGACATGCCCCCCAAAGGAGTTGAATGATTGTTCTCCAATAGTACGGAGCAAACTGCCTGTTTCAAAAGTCACATTTGTGGTACTTTGGTAAAAGCAGTTAGGTGATAGTGCTGTTATCCCTACTGGAATAACCAGCGTTGCGCCTTTGTAGCTGCCGAACGCCTGATTGCCAAGAACATTTAGCGTGCTTTTACTCAGGTCAACTAATGCCGTACTGTTATTAAATGGTTGCATGCTTAGACTTTTTACCGAAGCAGGTATAATAATCTTTTCACCGATGTAAAATGCAAATGCACCGTTAGTTATTTCTTCAATAACTGCATCTTCACCAAAAACTATTTCTCCGCTGGCTCCGTTGAAGCTGTCCTTTCTTATTTCTATTATATTCGCTCCTAGTGTTAGCTTACCTTCAAGCTCTGCAAAAGCAAAACTTTCAATGGCGCCGTACTTGGAACCAACTTCAAATCTAATGTCTGTTTTTGCCTTACTAAAAGCATATTCACTTATTTTGTTTACACTTTTCCCAATAATAAAACTAGTTCTTTCTTTGCCTGCGCACAGTGCTATTATTGTTGTCTTCTTATCATTATATAATACACCGTTTTCTGCAACAAAATGTGCATTGCCTATTTTGGGGCTAATTTTTTCTAAGGAAGGACAATTTCTAAAGGCTTCACTCCCAATAGAATTTATTTCGTACCCAAAACTAATTTCTTTTATGGTTTGGTTGCCACGAAAAGCCCCTTCTCCTATTCTTGCCACAACTTTGTTCTTAAAACTGTCAGGTATAGTGACTATCTCAGAAGAACCTTGATAAGAAACAACTTCATAACTGTCATTAACTAGTAGATTATAAACAAATCCTTTGTCGTCCTTTTGGTCATCGGGCACTTTGCCTTCTTCTGGTTTAACACTTTTTTTGCTCCACTTAGCATAAAGAGTGGTATCAATAGTAAACCCCTTTGTTACATCAAAAGGCGCAGTGAATAATTGGTCGTAGAACCACCCCACAAAATTATATCCTGCTCTAATAGGGTCATCTGGCATATTGACATCTTTGCCTTCCAAAATAATAGGCGGGATAATGATTTCACTATTTGTAACAAAGGTTATAACGACATAGCCCTTGTCTACAACTTCTTCCTTTTTACATGCAGAAAATACGGTAACTATTACCGTCAAAATTAGCAACAATATAATTATTTTTTTTGCTCTACTTTTCATACAAAGTTATTATAGCATATCATTTATCATTTTTACTAAGAAAAAAGAGAAAATATTGGCAATTCCATACGCGAACTTTTATTCTAATAACTTGAGTTTAGCCACTACTTATGCCCACCTTGTATAAAAATGTGCAATTAAACCAAAAATCTATACAAAAACAGTGCAAAAATGTTTGCAAATTGACAAAAAAATATATATACTACATCC
>CAYJBW010000142.1:0-2530 GCA_964368255.1 uncultured Christensenella sp. | reverse complement strand
TTGCAATACTTCCCACAATATTTAGTAATTAACTTTTATAATTTTCTGTTTGCAACACTTCTCATAATTTAGTTTATTGAGAGTTTATGTAAGTCAACTAGTTTATCGCATTTTTCATGTTTTTTAAGAAGTATTTGGAACTTATTAGCGCGCAACTGGCGACCAGTGCTATTGCTAAATCCGCAAAAACAAATGAATTGTATAAGAAACTCCAAGCAACCGCGCCATAATTTTCGGGGTCGCCAGAGCCAAAAACAAAAATTCCGCTAATAACATGGGAAAAATACCTAATGACAACGGCAATAATTGCGCTTAAAGCAAAGGAAAGTACTGCTTTATTCTTAAATAGATTTTTTTCGTTGAATAGTCCAGTAAGACCAATCGCGCCAAATGCAATGGGGTAGTCTAATAAGAATTGTATTGGGTGGATGAACCAAGGGGCTTGTATGAATTGTAAAAATCCATAAATAATGCCAGCTATTAGTCCTTTTCTTATTCCAAACATATATGAATAAATCATAAGCGGAACCAAACTTGCAAAAGTAACGGAGCCGCCTTGTGGCAGAGAAAAGAACCTAATGTATGACAGGGCAAAACTTGTTGCAATACATATTCCTGCATACACAATGGATTTTGTGTTGTTAATTGCGTTCTTTTTGCCCAAAACAAAGGCAATTGCTACAATTATTGTTACAATAATAGCTGTTAGCACATACAAAAGTACTTCGCTTTTTATCCCCAAGCTACCGCCACCTTTGTATAGTTTTACTAAAGAAACAATAAAAATAGAGAGCAGACCTGCGCCAATTACGCCAAATGATACTAAAGAAAATTTCTTTAATAAATTTGGTTTTAGTAAGGAAATTATTAGCGCGCTTACGGCAAGCACAATTATTAGACATAGCAGTATTAGTACAGGTATAAAAGTTGATTTGTCAATATAACCTTTGCTAATATACTCATCAAGCTTCAAAAATAGCAAAATTGCTATTATTCCAATGGAATATCCTACGCATACCCCAATGGTAATGTTGTTAAAAGTTTTCATGTCCTTTTGACTTTTCTTTATGAAGAAGCCTACTACAAGCATAATTGCGATAAGTGTAACGGTAAGATATAGCGCAATTGTAGATGCTTTGTCAAAAATAGACAGTTCAGAAAATGGTGTGTACATGTTTTCTCCTTTCCTTGCCAAGGTAGAATCTTTGTTTTGCTCGTACAAAAAAATAAAAAAACCTAAGCATGCGAGATTACTTAGGTAATTGCTTCCTTTCGTGAGTACTAGCTCAATCAAGTTCATAGGGTGTAATCTCAGACAGTTTTCTGTCACCCCTAGCTTATTATTTAGTTGATTTTATTCTAAATCAAAAGAAAAAATATGTCAATGCTTATTGACTGTTTTATAAAATTTTTAATTCATTGCAATTGGCAAAAATTTTTGATATATTTATAACATGCAATTAAGAGTAAAAAATTTAACAGTAAAATATCTATACGGCGCGGAAGCTGTGAGCAATCTTTCCTTTGAGAGTAAAACTGGAGAAGTTGCAACTGTTTTTGCTACCAGCGAAGGGGGCAAAACAACACTTCTAAAAACTTTGGCTGGTTTAGTTAGGGTAAGTGAAGGGCAAATACTACTTAATAATGTCGATATAACCAAAGCAAAATGCAAAGATAGGGATATTTGCCTTATATATAATGAGTGGGGGCTATTTAATAGAGCAACCGTAGAGAAAAATTTGTTGTATCCACTTAAGATGCGAAAGGTTGACAAAGAGCATGCAAAAGAAAGAGTAAAAGACTTGTTGGAAAAATTCCAGTTAAATGACATAGCGCAATGTAAGGTAAAAAATCTTACAGTAGAGCAAAAAATTGCTGTAGTATTTTGTAGAGCGTTCGTAAGGGATGCAAGCCTATATATGATAGACAATATTTTCACTCATATTAAAAGTGAAGAACGGGAACAAGTTTTTAACAAGTTTTTGCCATATATTAAAGAACTTTCTAGCAAGGCTCCACTTGTTTTTGGCACAGATAGTAAATATGAAGCGGAAATTTTGGGGCAAAACTTAATAATTCTTAATTATGGCATAGTGCTGCAAAAAGGCTCTTATCAAGATATTGCAAAGAATCCTATGAGTTTGTTCGTATGCAAAATGTTTTTTGGAGAAAATATTATTATTAGTGATTCAGAGTTGTTTACTGATAACAATATACTTTATATAGAAGTAGATAACGAAAAAATATATTTAGACAGGTCAAAGCTAATAAATGATGTTTTTATCGGCAAAACCATAACTATTGCTCGCAAAACTAATGAAAAACAGTTTTTCAGAATATTTGACAAAAGAAGTGAACAAATAATATATTTTGGTTGACACAAACAAAAATAAAAGGTATATTAAAAATGTAACCAGAAATCAATGACTTTTCGGAGATTATGCTTGCAAATAATAGTAAAATATTTTTACACTATATTTGTATTTTGGCAAAAACTCCGACAATTCGGAGTTTTTTTGTTAAATAAAAT
>CAYJBW010000141.1:0-2538 GCA_964368255.1 uncultured Christensenella sp. | reverse complement strand
GTCAAAAGTTTTGGAAAGAGCATTTTGACAAAACATCCACTATTTGTTGGCTACCTGATGTATTTGGCTACAGTGGAAGTTTGCCACAGATACTAAAAAAAGCCGACATTGACAACTTTATGACCATAAAACTTAGTTGGAATGAAGTTAACAAGTTTCCCCACACCACATTTAATTGGGCAGGGATAGACGGGAGCAGTGTGCTTGTGCATATGCCACCAACTGGTGACTATAACAGTGACGGAACGGGTATTTGCCTAAAAAAAGCTATAAAGAACAATAAAGAAAAGAATGTAAAAGATGCGTTGTTCTTGTTCGGGGCAGGGGACGGTGGTGGTGGTCCAAGCGAGGCGCAAATAGAAGTGCTTTCTCGCCAAGCTAGTCATACAAAACCTAATTTGAAATTTAGTTGCGCAGAAGAATTTTTTGCAAGCGTACGAGCAAAAAACTATGATTTGCCGATTTATACAGGGGAACTATATTTAGAAAAGCACCAAGGCACCCTTACATCTCAAGCAAAAATTAAGTATTACAACAGAAGAATGGAGTCACTACTTCAGATAACGGAAGCACTTTGCACTCACAATTATTTGGCAAATAGAGAGTATCCGCAAGAACAGCTTGATAAGGTTTGGAAAGAAGTATTGTTGTATCAATTCCACGATATTTTGCCCGGTTCTTGCATAAATAGAGTTAATGTAGAGTGTATAGAACGCTACGAAATATTAGAAAAAGAGTTACTTGATATTATTAACAGTGTTGCCAAAAAAATAGGGGGCGGAAAGGGATATTTTAATACTTCGCCTTGCAATGTGACAACTACCAAAATTATTGATAACGAATGTACAACATTAAAAGGCAAACTGTATTCAACTTGCGTGCAAGAAAAGTGCGCATCACAGAATTATGAACTAAAATATGCGGAAAATATGATGTCAAACGGCATAGTAAATCTTAGTTTTGACAACAATGGTAGCTTTGCTTTGTGTGATATTGCACAAGACAAGGATGTGGGCATCTATAACGAAATGGTTATTTATAAGGACCCATATCGTTGGTATAATGCTTGGGATATTAAAGAAGATTACCACAAAAAGCGTAAAAAGTTTTTTACAGTTAATTATGCTAGAACAGAAATTATTGGTTGTACGATTGTTCGTGAACAGATACTAAAAAATAGCTGTGGATATGTCAAACAAACAATTTATTTAAGAGAAAATTCTAGCATTGTAGAAATACATAATACCGCTAAGGTTGATGGCACTTTGCGTATGCTAAGAATGGATAACAAGCCTAGTTTTTGGAGCGATGAAGCGACTTTTGACATTCAGTTTGGCAACATAAAGCGTAGCACTAAGGAAGATAATTCCATAGAAAAAGCGCAGTTTGAAGTGTGCGCCCACAAGTATGTAGATGTGTCCAATATCGATTATGGTGTATCAATACTTAATGACTGCAAGTATGGATATCGTGTAAAAGATGGCAATATTAGTGTCAACCTAGTAAGAAAACCTATCTATCCAGACGAAAAGGCAGACCGCGGAGAGCATAGCTTTAAGATATCCATAATGCCACATAAGGGAACCTTAAAAGATAGTTTGGTTGTAGAAAATGCCTATCAAATTAACCGTGAACCTATGCTCCTTGACTGCAAGGTAAGCCCATTGTTTGAGCATTCTGGCGGCATAGTAATAGAAACAATTAAGAAGGGAATTGTTGATAATACTATAGCAATAAGGTGTTACGAACCATTAGGCTGTGATGTTACAGCTAGTATCAAACCAACCTTCTCATTTACAAGTGTAGAAGAAACCAACCTTTTAGAAGTAAAGGGCAAGGCTGTTGATTTGGATAGTATTGAGTTTGGCAAGTTTGAGATAAAAACGCTGGTATTTACACTGTAAAATAAGATTATATTTTATAACAATAAAAGGCAGTTTCTGCAAAGATACTGCCTTTTATTCTTTTTGTGGAGAAACGATAATAGATTTATGTTGACTGTAGGTGACCATGCCAAGCATAGCAGACGGGATTTTCTTTACATATTTTTTTAAGCAATAGTCCACTTCTACACGCTCCGCTGTCCTTACTTCGCTATAAAAAGCGGCGATTTGCGCGGCTTTTAATATAGTATTTTCGTCAATGTCGCCCTTAACAATAACATGGGAGCCGTGACTATTCTTTGTGTGGAACCACATATCACTATTACTAGCTATTTTGAATGTCACTTCGTTATTTTGTAGGTTGTTTTTGCCCCAATAGATATCACAACTATTGTACTTTATGTGCATCGGAGCAGTGGGCTTAACTTTAGTTTTCTTAGCGGACGGCTTTTTTAAGCCATTTAATGCGCTTAGTTCTTCAAATATCTCATCATATTCTTGTTTTTGAGTGGAATTTTCTATAGCCACTTCAATGCTTTTTAGATATTGCAGTTGTTCGTTTAGGCTAATCAATTGTATTTTTGCTATTTCTTCGGCGCGTTTTAATTTATTATATTTTTTGTAGTACGCTTGGGCATTTTGAGCGGGACTTATT
>CAYJBW010000140.1:0-2576 GCA_964368255.1 uncultured Christensenella sp. | reverse complement strand
TGCCTGAAATAGCACGATATGGAAGTTGTTAAACATAATTAGCTTGCCTCCTAAGATTGGGGTCGCACGTTCGATTCGTGTCGGGAACGCCACTAAAACCGCCTTTTTCTCGCGAAAACGGCGGTTTTTGCACTTTTTGAGGACTGACCAAACGACTTGACATTCTTCCTTTTGTAAGCTTTAATACAACACAACCCAATAACGAGGTGTCTGTGTATGTATATTCCGAAGCTTAGAAACGCAGTCAGCGTTACCGAATATTTTAAGAAGTATGACAGCGAAACCGCTGTCACTAAGCATTTGCTGCAAACTCTTGCCCATAAGAAAAAGCTTACTTGTAGATATGTCGGTAAGGCAAGGCTTTTTAATCTTGACGAGTGTCTGCAATACCTTAATGGCGAAATGAAATTTAATAAGGCAAAAAAAATTCTCCGCTCTCAAAGAAAGTCCCGAGGAACCTTTGAAATTTTGAACATGTTCAAAGCATATGACAGCGATACTTTCCTCAGCAAGCGCATCATCCGATATGTTGCCGCGGAAGAAAAGAAGGTGTTTTCCTTCCTTTCTGCCGGTAAATGGATGATTGATTCAGATGCATTACTTGCCTATTTTTCCGGAAAAACCAATCATCCCGAAACCGCTATCCCAAGAATTAGGACCTATGAAGAAAGCTATCACCTTATCCACCGCGATTATCCCGAATGTAAAATCACTTGGAACGAGCTTCATGCGATAGTTCATAGCGGTGATATTTTGATCATCAAACACGGCAACCGCTGGATCTTAAATTATGATCAGTTAATCAATAGAATAAATCTGAATAAAGCTTTTTCATAAAATACTAATACAAAAATGTATTGATATTGCAATTATAAACTTTGTATTGTATAATAAAATTAAAAAAGTGAGGGTATGCAATTATGGAAAAAGATATTAATTTTTACTCAATTCGCAAGTTTAACCTTATTATGGGTGCTCTGCATTTTGTTCAGGGATTAATAATGCTTTTTCTGGGTTTGTTTGTAGACAAGTTCAGCAGTTTTGTTATACCTGTTAAATCCAATTTTTTGGAGTACAATACAGTACTGAGAAGACTCGTAACCGATACCCAGCAAATAGGCGAAGTTCCTTTTGCCGTATGTGTCTCATTATTCCTTTTCTTATCGGCTCTATTCCATTTCATTATTGCGGCGCCCAAATTTAACGATATTTACAACCGCAATCTCGCAAAAGGAATGAATCCTTTCCGTTGGTATGAGTATTCCTTAAGCTCATCCCTAATGATGGTGTTAATTGCTCTTTTGTTCGGTGTATATGATATCGGCCTTTTGATTGTGATTTTCTTTTTGAACGCAACAATGAATTTGTTCGGACTCCTAATGGAAAAAATAAATCAGAATACTACAAAAACCGACTGGACAGCTTTTATTTTTGGTAGTATAGCTGGTATAGGGCCATGGATTGTAGTAACAATGTACACATTCGGAAATGCCGATTTAAGCAAAGTTCCGTGGTTTGCCTATGCGATTTTTGCGTCCTATTTCTTTTTCTTTAACTGTTTCCCAATAAATATGGTGCTGCAATATAAAAAAATTGGCAAATGGAAAAATTATTTATATGGCGAAAGAACATATATTGTACTTAGCCTGGTCGCAAAAACGGTTTTAGCATGGCTTGTTTTCGCCGGCGTTATGCAACCAAATTGACAAATAGGATTGATAAAATTTTCTCCAAAAAAAATAGCCGCATAAGGTTTTCCCCTATGCGGCATTTTCTTATCCCAGTAAAGCATTCAGTTTCTTTACCGCGTCCCTGTCGCCGCTCTTTAAGAAGTGGCTGTAGACGTCCGTTGTTGTGCTTGTTCTTGCATGTCCCGCTCTTCCGCTCACTATTACTATTGGAACTCCAGCCATAATCTGTAAGGTTATATTTGTATGTCTTAAGCTGTGTAAGGTTATAGGTGGCAATCCATTATCTTTACATATATTTTTTAACCAATACAACACAACAGAAGGGTGAATCTTTTCTCCAAACTCTGCTGTGAATATTCTGCCAGTGTTTATCCATCTGTCTCCTAAACTTTTTGCTAACTCTTTCTGCCACTCTTTGTATTCTTTTAGCTGTTCTATTAGGTTGTCTGGAATGCTTATTGTTCGGTTGCTACTTTCTGTTTTAGGCTCTTTCTCCACTTTGCCAAAGCCTTTGACTGTTGTGACGCTTCTGGCAACTGTGAGTGTCCCTTCCTCGAAGTCAATATCATCCCATTCCAACGCACACAACTCACCCCTGCTTTTGCTTTAGCAATGCAACCTTCTGCGTTGCCGTTCCAACTGATGTCTGCAGGACATTCATTTTCTGTACTACCGCATCAGTGTTCTTGCTGTCTAGTTTTAAGGCTTTATCCAACTCTCTTGTTTCATTTGAAGATGACCTTAATGTCTTGTTCAACTCTTTAACCTTTCTATCTATCTCATCCAATGACCGTGCTATTTCTATTGCCATAAGTATCACCTCCTTGATTTTTGGCATGAAAAAAGTCCGTAACTCACGTAAACGGACTTTTATGCTACTTATAT
>CAYJBW010000139.1:0-2607 GCA_964368255.1 uncultured Christensenella sp. | reverse complement strand
TGGCAGGGATAGTAAGAATCGAACTTACGCCATAGGAGTCAGAGGCCTATGTGCTACCATTACACCATATCCCAGCAGCAAGTCATATTGTACTACAACATATATGGTTTTGCAACGATTTTTTAGATTTTTTGCGGGTAAGATTTTGTTGACTAAAATATTTTATGTGTTATAATAACTAATAGCATATCTAGGAGGTAGCGTGTGAAAAAGGTGCTTATACAAAAGTTCAAAGAAGCAATATTTTCGGTGCTACCATTATCTATCCTCATATTAGTAATAAGTTTTGCAATCGCCCCCATGAATAAATGGAGTTTGATTGCTTTTTTAACAAGTATAGTATTTTTGATTATCGGAATGGGCTTGTACAGTTTGGGCGCAGATGCATCAATAGAGTCTATCGGTGGTCATATTGGCGCAAAAATGAGCGGTTTCAAAAAATTAGTGCTTATTCTGGTAGTTGCGCTCCTTATTGGTATTGTTGTAACCATAGCCGAGCCCAACCTTTTAGTGCTTTCTTCACAAGTTCCCACAATAGACAAATGGGTGTTGATTATTTCCATTGCAATAGGTTTTGGCATTATGTTAATGCTTGCTGTGCTTAGATTATATATAAAGGTACCGCTAAATGCAGTGCTTATTTTGGCATATGGTTTGGCGTTTTTTCTATTATTTTTTGTCTCGAAGAACTTTATTCCGCTAGGTTTTGATTCGGGCGGAGTGACAACAGGGCCTATTACCGTACCTTTTGTAATGGCACTGGGGATAGGTGTTGCCGCATCGGTCAGCGGTAGCAAGGTAGAAGAAAACAGCTTTGGTTTTGTGGGTATTTGTACAGCAGGTCCAGTGCTTGCAGTGCTTTTCTTAGGCATTTTTTACAAAACTGACAGCGTAAATTATATACTGGCAAGCCAAGAAATTGTCAGCTTTGCTTCCCTTCTCAGCGTGTATGGCAACACTTTACTAACATTCCTTAAAGATGTAGGATTTGCTCTTGCGCCCATTGCGTTGGTTTTTGTGCTATTCCAAACATTTACTTTGAAGTTACCGAAGAAAGCCATTTTGAGAATAGTAATTGGTTTAATCTACACATATATCGGACTTACTATATTCCTAACCGGTGTCAATGTAGGTTTTATGCCAGCAGGTAGCTTTATTGGACAAGAAATTGTCAAAATGAGCAAATATCTTATAGTCCCTGTGGGGCTAGCGGTAGGCGCGGTGCTGGTGCTTGCTGAGCCTGCGGTGCATGTTCTTAATCGCCAAGTAGAAAGTATTACTGGTGGCACGATAAAAAGAAAGACTATGCTAATTGTACTGTCAATTTCTGTTTCTTTAGCGGTAGGTATGAGTATGCTAAGGACGGTAACGGGCTTTAATATTCTATATGTTCTTGTACCTGGCTATATACTTGCGCTTGCGCTAACATTCTTTGTACCAAAGACCTTTACTGCGATTGCTTTTGACTCAGGAGCAGTGGCAACGGGTCCTATGACAGCAACATTTTTGTTACCCTTTGCAATAGGCGCATGTATAAGCAATGGTGGCAATATTATGCTAGATGCATTCGGCGCAATTGCATTTATTACTTTGACTCCCCTATTAACAGTGCAAATTCTTGGTCTTATTTATGTGCTTAAAGGAAAGAGAGTTAAACAAATTGAGAAGGCAGAAATATCAAGATTGTTTGCTTCAGAAGGCAAGATTATTGATTTGTTTGACGAGAATTTTTCCTTTGAGACAGCAGGACAAGGAGAAAGGTCCAAAGCAGCTAGGAGAATTATTAGCAAAATGAGGAGGAAGAGATGAACGCCCTAAAGTTATTGTTTATAATTATTGACAGGGACAAAACCCAAGATGTTATGGATTCTATTTCTTCTTATGGCAGTATTTTTGAAACAACAGTGCTTGCCAGGGGAACGGCAAGAAGTGACTTGCTTGATATACTCGGTATTGGAGAGAGCGAAAAAGGTTTGATACTTTTTTCTCTAAAGCAAGAGAATATAGAGAAGGTTTATGATATTTTGAGAGAAGAGTTTAAGTTCAGCGAGCCAGGAAGGGGTATTGCTTTTACCGTGCCTGTTTCCGCAGTAGGGGGCGCAGCCACCCTAAAAATTATGTCGGGAGAGATATTGGATTATTTGGGAGGGAACAATGCAAAAGTTTGAGCTAATCGTGACAATTATAAATAGAGGTTTTTCTGAACTGGTTATGGACAGCGCAAGAGCAAGCGGCGCAACGGGCGGTACTATCCTTAACGCCAGGGGAACTGTTGCGGAACAAGCCCAAAAAATTATGGGCATATCCATACAGCCAGAAAAAGAAGTTGTACTTATTCTCACAAAGAAAGATAAGCGCAATGACATAATGACAGCTATTTGCAGAACTTCAGGGCTAAATACACCAGGCAAGGGAATAATTTTTGCTTTGCCCGTTGACGATGTCTTGGGCATTTCTATGGGAATTGAGAACTTTGAAGAAATGGTAAATGCAAAAACTGCCGATAATACAAGCGAAGAGAAAGAAGAGAAAGAAGAGAAAGCGGCAAAAGAAACAAAGGAATAAGAAGTAGTTTTTCCAGTTTTGTTATAAATATTGTGTATAAGT
>CAYJBW010000138.1:0-2640 GCA_964368255.1 uncultured Christensenella sp. | reverse complement strand
GGATATTTTCTATTTTATAGCCGTAACAACAAAAATACATATATTATCAAGTAGCACATGGGTAATTGGTGTTTTCTCAAAAGGAATGTACATTTTAAGTATGAAAACTCCTTTAGATAAAAAAAGCACCGAAAACAATTATTCTCGATGCTTTTAGTTGTTATCTGCACAGTTTGAATTTATATTATTCAACTAACTCGCAAAATATATTTTTACATCTCCGCTGGAAGATTTGCAATATACGCTTTTGGCACCACTGCCCCATTCTAAATCATCATTGGTTCTTATTGTTTGTCCGGCAATGTCAAGTAGAGCGTGTCCGCTGGACAGGTCAATGTCTATTGTATAATCGGCTGCCGCACCGCTTAGTCTAAGTATTATGTTTCCGCTCGATGCCTGGCAGTTTACCGCAGCTACCGAAAGTGTGTCAGAGCTTAGGGTCCCGCTACTTATTTCCGACTTAAGTGTGCTTATTTCGCAGTTGTGTATTTCGGCGTCACCGCTTGACATATGGATATCCAGTTTACCATCTATGTGAGAATTAGTCAGGGCAAAGTTTCCACTTGCAATATTAACATAAAGATTGGTGGCAGTTATGCTAGCTAAAGTAATGCTTCCGCTTGCCATGTTAATATTGGCATTTGTGACGCTACTTTGTCCGATTGATGCGCTACCGCTGCTGACATTAACTTTTAATGATTCCACATTAGCGATATAGCCTTTGCTTTGCACTGAGCCAGAAGCAAGCTGTATTGACAGAGTACCTACTATGCTTTCGGGCGCGAAAACTTTGACGGTCTTTGATATATGCCGAGAAAAATCCAGCCAGGAATGTATGCTGTTTTGCTGTTTTAGTTCGGCTGTGCCACCATTTATACTATAAACATATGGTCTTTTTTCGCTATCCCAATACTTTATGTGTAGTTTATCATCTTCTGACGGATATAGCTCTATGTCGTCTGCGGAGACCGAGAGCGTTAAAGATGTCACCGTTTCCGTTTCGTCTATGCGACTTTCTGTGCGCACATCCTTAGCGAAAACATTGCTAAGATTACCTTTGGAGACAATAAGTCCGGTGCCTATAAGGATAAGTCCTAAGGCGAAAATTACTATCAATGTAATTGTAACTGCTTTTTTCATTTTTATTTACCTCTTTACTTAGATTTACTTCTTATTTTGCGTACAAGTTTTACGGTTATTAGATTCATAAACATTTGACCATACTTTGCTACTACAATACAAAGTAGAGCAAAGACAGCGGCTACTATGAGTGAAACACCAAGAGTTATTAACCCACCGCCAACGCTATTTACGGCAAACAGCGAAGCAATCCCAATGCCTATGGAAAATATTGCCGCTGCGCCGAAACCTATCGAAAAGGATACCCACAAAGAAAAAAAGACAATATATAGGATAAGGGCAGTAAGTGCGATAGGAAAGAGCAGGGGCGAAAGCACTAGCGTACCCATCATTAGGGATAAGCCCCGTGACGGGTTCTTTGCTTTGTTGCTTGCGACCATTTCTGATGCCGTTTCGGCAACAACTTTTTTCGGGTCGCCCAGCGAAGCCACAGCTTCTACTTCGCTCATGCCGTCACGCATTTTGTCATTGATAATCTCGTCATAATAAGCGACTGCGTCTTCAGCGCTTTCCTCACCCAAACGCCTTAATTTGCGCCTGAGATAAATTGTAAAATCTCTCTTATTCATTATCTTGCACTCCTAATAAAATTTATTATGTCCGTTATAGCCTTCCATTCTTCGCAAAACTCGTCAATTTTGGATTTGCCTACCGCTGTGATTCGGTAATATTTGCGTAGCCTACCTTCATATTCTTTGGAATAAGTGGTAAGACAATCGCGCTGCTCTAATCTTTTTAATATAGGATATAGCGTAGATTCTGATATCTCTATAATATGCGATAAGTCTTTAATAATTTGGTACCCGTAACTGTCCTGCTGATTTAGTTCAGCAAGTACACAAATATCTAGCATTCCTTTCTTTAATTGTATGTCCATTTTATACTCCTGTATGCATAATACTATACAATACATAGTATGTCAAGCAATATAAAAAAGTTTAATAAAATTTTTTTGTCTGTTTCTAGTCGCTATATAACATGATTCTTTTAGCAAAATTTATAGTTTTAAGTTTAGCGAATTTAGTTAAAAGGTTACTAAAATTAGCATTCTCGGTATTTTCTAGACTACCGCAGGAATTAGAACCTCGCCCGAGCGCCCGTGCATGGATTGATATAAATACAATCTTGCTCCTTGTAATAATTTATCGCGCCCGTGCGCACATGGATATATCAGTAGTAGTTATATTTGCGACAGTATAAGCGAAATCGCGCCCGTGCACCATGCATACATCTATTGATTTTATTTATTATAAACAAAAGCCATTATCTCGCCCGAGCATCAGTGGATAGGTCTATTTAGCAGTCTTTTTATGTTTTTTGCCAAAAACCGCGCCCGTGCGACAATGGATAGGTCTTTTCGCTAGGTGATGAAATGGTACAACTTAAATTAAAGTATAATATAAATATTGCAACAACGAAAAACAGTTGAATTTATAAATGATGAATATTATAATCTAACCGTGCTTTGAAGTAATGTATTTAGGCAGAAAAGTATATTAT
>CAYJBW010000137.1:0-2684 GCA_964368255.1 uncultured Christensenella sp. | reverse complement strand
TTTCGCCCTTACTATTGTATGCGTGTGCGTGCGCGTATTCGCGCGTAGAAAAAATCTTTTTACCCACTATCATTATATTATGAATATTTGGATCCTGTCAATAGCAATACTAAAAATGTTTTAAGAAACTTTGCAAATACTAAATAGTAATAAAATTTGCCTAATTTTATTTACATTTAAGAGCTTTCTTATAATTGTCAAAATTATACTATCAAATAATTATGTTTTCTAAATACCCGCCAAAATTCCTGGCTATCGCCCTGTCGCTTTCCGAAGTAATTGTCCAAGATACTATGGGTATATTTTTTGGCGCGTTGCGCTTTTTTAGGGAATTTATGTTGCAACAAATGCCGTCTGGCACGAAGCCGTTAAATGAAGTTCTTGGAGCAAATCAAGATACCATTACGGTGTAATTTCTTTTTACTTTTATATACCTTACTGCCCTAGAATTAAAGCCAAAAACAACCACTTGCCCTTTGTATTCGTCCAATAACCTGGTCAAATAATTACAGAGTTTTTTGCCATTTAGTAGCGTTTTTAACTCGATAAAAATGGGTACTCTCCCCCTGACAACTGACAAAACATCTTTTAGCTGCGGCAATCTTTCCGCAGTTTTATTTAGTCTGCATTTTTGCAAAGTATCATACTTGGTTAGCTCCACAAGCCCCACTTTTTGGCACATCCTAAAAAGTGTGTAGTCGTGAAAAACTACCACTTTATTGTCTCTTGACAAATGCACATCAAGCTCTATGGGCACTCCAGCTTCCACTGCATTTTTGAATGCGGCAAGTGAGTTTTCGGGAGCAAATTTTGATGTGATACCTCTATGGGCTATTCTTGTATTAAGATTTATCATATTCACCTAAAAGTAATGTACAAACATTATATCATAAAGGGGAGTTTTTGCAATATCGTTTCACTAAATTACAAAATAGCCAATGCGCAGTTGCTTGACATCGCAAAAATATTTTGCCATACTAAATAAAATGCCAATGCCAGGAGGGTTTTATGAGTCTTTATGCTGATATCTTGTCTGTTTTGAAAGATGATTCTCGATATTCTTTGTCCACCATTGCAAAAATGGTCGGTCTTGACGAAAAAACGGTAGAAAACGCCATAATAGAAATGGAACAAAAGGGAATTATAGTAAAGTATACGGCGGTCACTACTCAAGCTAATGTCGAAGCGCTTATTGAAGTGCGCGTCACTCCACAAAAGGACATGGGTTTTGACGCTATTGCAAGAAACATTGCTGCTTGCCCAGAAGTAAAAAATCTCTATCTTATGAGTGGTGCTTATGACCTAGCGGTTACTGTTGAGGGCAAAACTCTACACGAAGTATCTACTTTTGTACACGAAAAGCTAGCCATTATGGATAATGTAACATCCACTTCCACACATTTTATACTTAAGTGCTACAAAATTGAGGGTGTTATGTTGGAAGGCAAATTGACCGAAAACCGCATTCCCCAAGCATAATGCAGATAAGCAATTAAGGGAATTTTATGGACTACTCCAAAATAATAAATACCAACGCGGCAAAAATCAAGCCGTCAGGGATTCGCAAGTTTTTTGATGTTGTAAGCGATATGCCTGACGCTATTTCGCTAGGCGTTGGAGAGCCGGATTTTGCCACTCCGTGGAACGCTTGCGCGGCGGCGGTGCGTAGCATAAACAGCGGACACACTCACTACACAAGTAATGCCGGCATGCCAAAGCTACGAGAAGCGGTTTCTACCTATTTAGATAATCGTTTTAACTTACAATACTCGCCCAATGAAGTGCTAATTACTGTTGGGGCAAGCGAAGCAATTGACCTAGCTATGCGCGCCATTGTTAATGCAGGCGATGAGGTGCTAATACCAGAGCCGTCTTATGTGTCTTACGCTCCTTGCATAATGCTAAGTGGCGGAGTACCTGTACCCATA
Source organism: uncultured Christensenella sp. (assembly GCA_964368255.1). Lineage (GTDB taxonomy): Bacteria > Bacillota > Clostridia > Christensenellales > DTU072 > CAG-1782. Next base: position 756 of record CAYJBW010000137.1, on the reverse strand, counting down.
AAATGCCGAGTTGAAAACAAATTTAAGATTACTAAGGAAGATTTACTTAGCGCAATTACTCCCAAAACAAAGGCTTTCATTCTGCCCTATCCAAACAACCCCACTGGGGCAATTATGACTAAAGAAGATTTAGCCCCACTAGTAAATGAACTAAAGGACTCCCAAATAATAACTGTATCGGACGAAATTTATGCAGAGCTTACCTATGGCAAAGTTCACTGTTCCATAGCTTCTTTTGAGAATATGAAGGAAAGAACCATTCTAATAAATGGCTTTTCCAAATCCTTTGCTATGACTGGCTGGCGACTTGGATATGTTTGCGCCCCCAAACAGCTGCTCTCCCCTATGATAAAAATTCATCAATACACCATAATGTGCGCAAGCACGGCTAGTCAATATGCCGGACTTGAAGCGATAACTTCCGGACTTGAAGACAACTTTGCTTCGGTGGAAAATATGCGCGAACAATATAATATCCGTAGGAAATTCCTTGTATCAAGTCTAAACGAAATGGGACTGGATTGCTTTGAGCCAGAAGGCGCATTCTATGTTTTTCCTTCCCTAAAAAGGACGGGAATGGATGGCGAAATGTTTGCCGAAAAACTTCTTTTAAGCCAAAAAGTTGCAGTTGTGCCAGGCTCAGCTTTCGGAGAGTCAGGCAAAGATTTTGTACGACTTAGTTATGCTTATTCTCTCAAGCAGTTGCAAGCTGCGCTGCAAAAAATAGACTTATTTTTGCGCTCGTTAGTATAATAA
>CAYJBW010000136.1:0-2731 GCA_964368255.1 uncultured Christensenella sp. | reverse complement strand
TGTTACCAAACCCTACTTTACTTGACAGAATTTCTTCTGCTGTACCTATTGTGCCGAACACCAAAGTATGGTCACTAAGATAATTGTTGACAATTACATAATTAAGACAGCTATAATAGTAAGTGCTTTTTATTAAATCTTCCCCAAGCATTATTACATTACAATGAGTGAGAGTTATTGTATTACTGGTAAATTTACTCATCTCTACAAGTGCCCCAGCGATAGTTTCGTGCTGTACTGTAACGACTCTAGAACTACTTGCTGCGGTATTTCCATTGGCAGTTGTTGTTGTTAGTATTTGTGCGCTTACTTTTACGGAGTTATCGTCTGCCAAATCAATGCCTATTCCTACCACCATAGCGCGGTAGCTTAGTGGCTCGGCGGGTATAAACAAACCTAAGAGTAAAAAAGCTATTAGACCTGTAACCGTTACTATCCATTTAGTTTTACGATTTCTCACTTTGTTTCTCCTTAGGCTTTATTAGAATAAGAATTAACAATATGATAGGCACAGCTATTTCTATGCAGAACAAAAACAGTTGTCTGTCTTCGGTAAGATATTGTAACACTGAAGCAGTCTTAGTAAAAAGTGTTAGCGAAAGAATACCTATAATAGTGCAAACAATACCTATTGAGATTTGTCTTTTTATTTTGAATGCTTTGCCTATTTCTGCTACAGCAAAAATTGTAAGCGCCATACTGAACAATGACATCGTTACCCAGAGCATACCCGCCGGCCACTCAAGATTGCCAATTTCACTAGTAACTGTATTAAAGGACGCCAAACTAGCAAACGATTCGTTTACAAGAAAGGTAGCTCTTCCGGAGTATGCAACTAGTACCATAAACAAACCGCCAAGTATCATTATAGAAAAAATCGATGCGACAGAGAGCTTTAGCGCGCTACGCTTTTTATTGTCAAGTTTTATAAAAAGCAGCGGAGTGAAGTCAAGAGTATAAACAAGATATTTTCTTAGCCCGCTAAATATCGGGGATAAGCCTTTGTCAAAGACCATACGCATATATTCTGGCTTTAGTTCAACTTTTCCAAAAGCCAAGCCAAGTATTAGTATAAGGGGAACGAACCAAATAGCTATCTCAAAAAGCCTACCAAGTGTTTTTACACCCTTGAATGCAAGGTAGGCAACGATAATTAGAAAGGAAAAGACTATCGGTTCTGGTCTTACATTATAGAAGGCATAGAACTGTAAATAAGTAAAGGTTTCGGAAAGACAAAGTGTTAATTTTACAAAATACACTAGTAGTAAAGGCACCCCGATTATGCGCACTAAATTTATGTGGTATTTTTCTTTTATTCCATCCACACCCCCTTTATTGACAAAAAAAAGAATTAAGATTAGCTGAGCAAACTCAATTATTGCCATTATAAAAACTGTAATATATGAGCTTGTTTCTGCGGTGGCGTACATAAGGCTGGGCAATCCTGCCAGTTTGAAAAGCAGCGGCAAAAAGATAATCATTATTACAAGCTGTTTTGTGCTTATGGTATTCACTGGATTTCTCCTTGCTGTTTCTTCTTCACTCTCGTTTTATTAAAAAGACCAAGCACTTGAGTACGGTGAGTTCTGTTTTGGGAAGTTCTTTTTATTAAGGCTTCTTGTATATCGCGGTTGACAATGGGCGCGAAGGGCGAGAGATAGGGAACGGAAAAGGAGTCTAGCGAACAAAGGTATGAAAGTATTGCCCAAGAAAAAATTAGCATACCGTATGCGCCCAGTAGCCCACCTATTATTACATAAAGAAAGCGTAGTTGGCTAAGTGTGCCAACTTCGTCAGGAACAGCATATATCCCTATTCCGCTTAGAGCCACAGTAAGCACGGTAATAGATGATAACAAACCTGCTTTAACCGCAGTTTCTCCGAGTACTAATGCGCCAACAACAGAGAGTGCCATGCCGACATGGCGCGGCATTCTTATACTTGCTTCGCCAAGTATCTCAAAAAGTATCAAAGCTACTATCATCTCCACTGTAGGAGAAAAGGGCAGTCCGGATGTAGCGTTTAGGACAGCTATAAGCAGTTGTAAAGGTATAATTTGGTACTGATGCAATTGAACGGATACAAAAAATCCAGGAAGGATTAGAGCAAAAAACACGGCTAGCATACGCACAATTCGTATAAAATTAACCCTTGCTGTGCGCTTGTAGTAGTCACCGCTGTCTTCAAAATCTTCCGCCAGTAAAAATGGTACAGTTAGCGCAACAGGCGACCCGTCAACAAAAATAGCTAGCCGTCCGTCGAGAAGCTTTCTGGCTATTATATCGGGTTTTTCGGAATTAGACACTTGTTTGAATAAAGAATAGGGGTAAGGTTCTATCATTTTAGTAATATAAGATGAGTCTACTATGCCGTCAATTTCGTACAGCTTTAATCTCTCTTTGACTGTGTCAATTACTGTTGGATTGATAATCCCTTTTATATAGGTAAGTACTATGGTTGTTTCACTGTACCGTCCCATAGTAATTGTTTCAAACATCAACTTATTTGACCTTATTTTGCGCCGAATAAGGAGCATATTTGTCTTTATGTCTTCAGTAAAACCTTCTCTTGGACCTTTTACTACCGAAGAAGTAGGAGGCTCCGTTACCGCGCGGCTATTCGCTTTCCTGAGTGCAAAAATAAGTAATTTTTCACACCCATCAAGTAGCAAAATTACATCGCCGGAAGAAATTCTTTGCACCGCTTCTTCATAGTCCTTTGCTACTACTAC
>CAYJBW010000135.1:0-2869 GCA_964368255.1 uncultured Christensenella sp. | reverse complement strand
CTAAATAACTCTGCAAAATAATCGTTGCAGCGACTTTATCTATTACTTGTTTCCTTTTTTCCCTGCGCATTCCACTTTCTATGAGTGCCTTTTCTGCGCTAACTGTACTTAGCCTTTCGTCTTGATAGGCAATTTTCAAATCCGTATATTTGCCTAGCTTTTCGCCGAATTCTTTTATTAACTCCACTCTCTTACCTTCCGTACCGTCCATATTTATAGGCAGTCCCAGTACAAATGTATCACAGCCTTTGTTTTTTGCAAGTTCCGAAAGATAAACAAGGTCATTTATCTCATTTTTTGTCCTAGTAAATGTTTCATATCCACTGGCAATTATTCCCATGGGGTCGCTTGTTGCTATTCCTATACGAACATCGCCAATATCTAACGCAATTTTTCTCATTTACACCTCAATTTTTTCAAAATAATCATCAGCATTGTCAAATATTTTACGCAAAGTAATGAAAGCAAAAAGCCCGTTTATAAGCAGTGCCAAGCCAAAGAATATAACATAAGCAAGCGCGGTGTTAATTGCGCCCTTATCTGTGGCAATAGCAAAAAGTATTCCCAAAATCATATAGCTAAAACCTATTGCCAGGCTAATAAGCATAGGCTTAATTGTCTTTTTGTTGTTTTTGGTAAGCTCATTTAGGTTTTTATAATTAAAAGTAGGGTTCTTTATATCCGTATTAAGTCCTATTGCTGAGATAGCAACACCGTTAATAAACAAAATAACCATTATTGCAAGTCCTACAAAAACATTGTGAAAGTCGCTTACAAAAATATAGGTTGTTCCCGCAATTATCGCCATAATTAAGTTATAAATGTTAGAAACAAGTATCTTTCCTAGTACAATGTCTTTAGGTTTAAGCGGTAAGGATTTTAGAATCGAAATGTTCTTTCCTTCTAGTGAAAAACCAACTAGTGAAAGTGTATTTGTTCCCGACATCATAATGGATGCCATATAGCAAAGGAAACCTATCGTACCTAGCTCCGTACCTAATGTAATAGCTTCTCCTGGCTCGGAAAAATTAAAGACAGAATTGCCCATAAAAATGAACATAAGAGGTACCGCAACTATGCCTATTATGCTGTTCATAAACAAACTAGGCGTGGAAAAAATAGTTTTTATTTCCTTAATAAAGAAACTCTTTCTAAATGTAGCGTTGCCATATTTCTTTTCTTCGCTGACATTTTGCGCCTTTTTGCTAAAATTGTTTTCTTCTAAAGCAACACTTATTCCTTTCTTATAGAATAGTGAACTAACAATTAAAGCTATAGCAAATACCGTAACAATTATGCCAATATAAATTGCAAAATTAAGTACTGGTTTGTTGCCTAACATCGCTTGCACTAAGTTAAAATTGACAATACCGACCTTTCCGCCCGCTTTAAGTAGCGTTTCTACCGTGCTACCCATTATTGGCATACCGTTTTCGTCAAGGTTACTTCCAGTTGTTGTTGCTCCGCTAATAAGCATAAAATAAACTGCCATAAAGAAAAGAGTAATAACTGCTACAACCAAAGTTTTGCCAATTACTCTTTTTTTCAAAAATGATGCGATATACATTAGCGGAATTGACAGCAAGCTAATGATAAGTAGCGGTATAATGGGCAATATAAGTAGCGAAATAAGGGCAAGAATATAATAATTCGCCCCGATATACATACCATATTTACCTAATACAACACCGTATGTTATTAAAAGCGGCAAGCCCATAATTACACTTATAAGCAATTCAGAAAGGTATGCCAAACTGAACTTTACACCAAAAATTGTGCTATTTTTTATAGGCAAAGTTATAAGCAACTGGTTATCTTTACTAAAATATAAAAAATTAAGTGTGGTCATACTGCCAAAAAACAGTACTGTTAACTGCACCAAAGCAAGCAAAAAGAACAATAATTCTTTATGCATATTTACTTGAATAGCTGATATCGTAGTTGTGGCAACAAAAAACACCAAATAAAACATCAAAGCAATAATGCCAATGCTCACTGATATTCCTACGCCTATTTTTCCTAGCGACTTGCCAATTACATTTGATTTGCCATTTACGCTAAGTTGTTCATTTTTTTTCTTAGCAGAATTCGACTTAAAAAACTTCGAACCAGAAAAGAGCGTATCTTTTGCCGCTGCCCTAAAAACAGTCCAAAAAAGATTAAATTGCATCGCCTTCGCCCCCACTATCCTTATTATAAGCGTTAGTTAAATTTAGGAATAGCTGTTCTAAGCTAATGTCATTCCTTCTTTCTTGTAGTTCCTTCATGTCACAAACTGTGACCATTTTACCTTTGTTGATTATTCCTACCCTGGTACATAACTTTTCCACAACTTCCAGCACATGGGAAGAGAAGAAAACAACATTGCCGTTTTTGGCATGCTCTATCATAAGTTTTTTTAGTTCAAAACTAGCTTTGGGGTCAAGTCCAGTTAATGGCTCGTCAAGTACCCATACTTTTGGCTCATGGACCAAAGCGGCAATTATGCTTACTTTTTGCTTCATTCCGTGAGAATAGGTGGATATTTTGTTAGATAATTTATCAGTCATGTCAAAAAGTTCGGCATACTTTGTAATTCTTTCTTTGCGTACGCTTGCTTCAATATTAAATACATTAGCAATAAAGTTTATGTACTCATAACCGCTTAGGCCTTCATAAAGGATATGTTCGTCAGCTACAAAGCCTATATTAGATTTGGCTAAAACACCATTTTCTGCTAGGTCGTGACCACAAATTTTTATACTTCCTTCATTATAGGGAAGTATACCTGTTAAACACTTGATTGTGGTAGACTTACCCGCCCCGTTTGGACCTAAAAAGCCAAAAATATCCCCTTCGTTTATTTCTAGAGTAACGCCGTCCACTGCTT
>CAYJBW010000134.1:0-2881 GCA_964368255.1 uncultured Christensenella sp. | reverse complement strand
AAGTAATAATGTGTGCAAACTACTAAAAAGTTGTAAAGAGTACAAACCACTAAAAAATTGCAATGCACGCAAATTACTAAAAAAATGCAATGCATGCAAACCACTAAAAAAATTTAATGCATGCAAACCGCTAAAAAAATTTAATGCATGCAAACCACTAAAAAATTGTTTTGAGTGTGCCAAAGTGCAATTGTTTTATAAATAAACTTAAATTAATGCAGTGCGTACAATATGTGTAATCTTTGTTTGCTATAATGCTAATAATAATTAATGCTTATAGTTAAGAGGTGCCTAGTTGGGTGCAAATAATTACAATGCGGACAATATGTTTAATCCTTTTTTGCTATAATGCTAATAATAATTAATGCGTATAGTTAAGAGGTGCCTAGTTGGGTGCAAATAATTACACTGTGGACAATAAATGGGTAACAAATAACTTATAAATGGATATAATAAGCATTGAGATTACGCACAAAGTAGTAGCATTTTTTATACAATATATAAAATAAAGTTGACAAACCTATTTTTTTTTAGGATAATGTACAAGCGTGCTTTGGAGAGTTGGCAGAGCGGTTGAATGCGGCGGTCTTGAAAACCGTTTTAGTGAAAGCTAACTGGGGTTCGAATCCCTAACTCTCCGCCATAAACAATATAGTCCACCAAAGCGGTGGACTATATTGTTTTATAATGGTTATATATGGGGATTCGAACGGGCAAATTTAAGGAAAGCCTAAACGGCTTTCCGCTTTGCCCTGGCGGGAAAGGCAACCTTAATGGCGAGCAAGCTACCGCTTGCGAAGTGCCACAGCCCTATCGCGTGGCATTGCGGAGCGAATCCCTAACTCTCCGCCATAAAGCAATTAAGCCCACCGCTTTGGTGGGCTTAATTTGTATGATAGTGTTTCATTTTTTTTAGTTTGTATGGTCGAACTTGACAAAATTTATTTTATTGAAAATCAGTTTACTTTTGTTTGGCTTTGCGAGATTTAAGTGCAAGAACAAGGAGCGTTATGCCCAAAATGACTGCGACTGCTCCAAGAACAATAACAGCTATTATTTCACTTGTAATAAAGAATGCACCAAGTAGGAGTAGAGTGCCGTTAAGTGAGTAAGCTTTTATATTGTTGGTTTTTTTATTGTCTTGTAACTTCTTGATAAAGAGAGCAATGAAAACAATTTCAACATCTATTATAACTGCTAGTAATATTATTAGCCATAGGAAGCTAAATGGCTTGTTGTCTACCACGATGGCAAAATCTCCAAATGAAGATGTTTTGAATACGAGATATTCGCCTTCTACAGTTGCGGTTTTTTCTACAGTTTCGCCATGTTCAACCATAATTACGGTATATGTTTTTGATTTAGGCAGACCTGACGGTTTTGCAAATTTGACCGTAGTCGTGCCTTCTATATAAGTGCGTTGACCAACAGAATTTACTACCCCTGCATTGTACATTTTTGCAATTTTTTTGCCAGCAGGTACAACGAAATCTAAATGTGACATTCCAACAGGAACGTTCTTAACAATAAGTGTTCCGTTTGGGTTAAATCCTCTTTCATTATTTTCTACCACTGCATCTACTTTCCCTTCATCGTTTGGATCATCTGGGTTTATTCCAGGTGTGGCAACACTACTTTTAGTTACTGTGTAATTGTTATTAAAGAATTCTGCAATGCGGAAGTTGTCATCAGTTACAGTTAAAGTCCCTATAGTTATAGAATAGTCTCCTGGGACATTTTTGTTAGCATTTGTAGCAAGTTCGCCAGATAATTTATCTAGTCCGAAGTTATTAAATGGAGTCGAGTAATTTAATGGTTCTAGCTCTGCGCCTTGAATAGAACTTTTATTATTAGCAAACACGATTAGTGAGTAATGATTTATTGTAAAATTAAAAGCCAAATCGTCTTTTTCGCCATTTCGCCACTCATAGTTAGCCTTATCATTAAGGACAACATTAGCGGTTTGGGAGCCAGCTTTTGTGCGCGTATTGTTTGTGACAGTATAATATTCGTTTGGTTCAAGCGTATAAGTTTGTTCAACACCAGTATACACGAACACTTTGTCACTTTCTTGTGGATTAGTGACTCTAACTTTGGTGATTATTAGCCCTTCAGATATTTCCGTACTAAAGGAATAATAATTGTCATCTTCTGCTCTAGTTACCTTTACCTTGTATGTACCTGCGTTTATTGGTTCTGTTTCCGTGTCGGTACCACTTAAATAGTACTGAATGGTAAAGCCAGTAAGCGAAGTGCCAACAATAGCAAAAGACTGCTTCGTGCCATAGTAAGTGGCAATCTGCGTAGCTTCGGAAATACTAACATTCGATTTTGAAGGTACAGTATACAAACTTGCACTATCTTTGTATTCTGAGAGTTTGTCTTGCGGTTCTTGACCGCATGTTTCGTACATACTTGTGCCGAATATAAGCAGACACATCCCAATGGAAATTGCGAGAAACGCTATTAAAAGAGCGTTCCCCATAGTTTTTTTAAGCATAATTCATCCCCCTATTTATTTGATTGTAATTATTTTCCCTTATCTATTCTCATTATTTTTTTCATTCATTACAATACTATTATGCAAAAACCGCATTTGTGTATTTGTTTATTACTTTTATTATATACCTTAACTAAATGTGTAAGTCAAGATATTTATTTATTACTAGCATTTACAAAGTTTTTATGTCGTTGCAATATAGTTATTTTTGTGCGAAATAAATACAAATCGGTATGCTTATTATATACTGATTATTGAAAAAAGTATAGGACATTTTGTAGTTTTTTTGGGGAACAAAAAATAATCCATTATTGAAAAGTTTTTATAGCTGTGTTATAATAAAATTGTCTTGGGAATTACAGAAAATAAGGAGTACTAATG
>CAYJBW010000133.1:0-2974 GCA_964368255.1 uncultured Christensenella sp. | reverse complement strand
AAAACACTTCAATGGCGCCAATAATAAACTTAAAGTATTTTTGCCCCCAACGCTAACAATTTTGCACTAACTACGCAATAACGCAAGAAAAGCACACTACTCGCGTGCTTTTCTTGTTTTTTGCCAATCAAAATGTGTTTAGTAAGTTTTTACATATTCTAAAACTTTATTACACGCAATATTCTGCCAGATGTTATCATAAGAAAGATGTCAATTATCCAAATTATGTTCCAACCAAGCAAAAGCCTTACAAGTCCAGCTACTATTGCTTTTTCCTTAAAACGAGTAAGCACACCTAGAATTAGTGAAGTTATGGGAATTATTACTAGAATTATGCTCAGTATTTGATTAAGGCCAAAATAATCTTTTTCTGCTGTTGCCATGCGTTCCTCCTTTTTGCTTTTTAGTATGCATAATTTATGTTATTTGACTCTTCATTAGAACAAAATCAGGGTAGGTAGACATTTCACAATCTTTTTCATTATAGCTAATCATCCAATTGTAGTCAAAAACCGATTCAAATTTCAACGCAGAAACACCCAAAGCGGCGGCTGACCAAGTCTCATAGCTCTTTAGGCTACGCAAATAACCGTTGTCCCAAATGGTAAAATTCATAGTCATTTCGTTATAATTTGCGTTCGGATCACCAGAGCCATCTCTTATTAGACCAACAATGTTTTCTGTAAGAAGGGGAACGGAGCAGTCAAAAACCAGGTCTACGCTATAGTATTTATCTTTTTTGTTGTGCGTAACAACCGCAGATTTTATTGTTTCCGGGGTGACTGTGTAACCGACAAGAGTAAAATCTCCTTCTTGGGAGCTGTTATAAACTTCTTGTGGCATTTGCTTGGCAATTATTGGCGAGTCATCAGATGTCCAGTCGGCGGTGGGCAGGTTGTTTTCATTTACATCAGCATTCCTGACCTTTTGATAAACCATATGCTCCATTGATGTGTCTGCATAGTACCTTTCCGTGATAACTAACTCTAAACTATCATTTATTTGCTTGGCAAATGCCTTCAAATTAAGGAAAGGCACATTATTTTTTAGACGATAGTCAATGCGGAAAAAGTTATTTTGATTTTTTAATAGCACAATGTCTAAATCTATATAGTTGTCAATTCCGATAACGGAAAATCTAGTAGAACAATTGCTAAATGCTAACATTTCTTCACAGTTTTTCGAGTTTTGCATAGCAAGCTCGTATAGGGAGTATGCATAATTTATTAGTTCAGAATCATCGGCTGGAATGGAAGAAACCTGTCCAGCAAAAGACGGCCGCATGAGCAGACCTTCAAAATTATGACGATTTTGGTCGGCAGGGACATAGTTGGTGGTCTTTTGATTCTGCATATATAGCAAAACACCGGTTGCTGCAAGCACAACAACTAAAACACAAGCGATGACGATTAACAATATTTTGGTGGTCTTTTTTAGCTTTTTCTTAGGTTTTATGGTCAAATCAGACATATCATGCTCCTAAATAAAAAATAGTAAACGACCTATCAAATATAAACAATTCTGTAGTTGCCCACTATAAGAATATGTTTATGTTGCATAGTTTATTTGGAAGTCGCAACGATACTATTTTAACACGAAACAGTGTTTTGGTCAATATGCGTTGACGAAATATTCTATGCTGTGCAATAATATATTTGCTATAGTATGAAAAAAGCAAAAAAATTGTGCTAGTCAGGAGCTGTTTTGAACAAAGAAGTAAGAAAATATATTCATGCTTGTCTAAAAATGATGACAAATAAAGAAAGTTCAAGTAAAAAAATTTTTGAAACCCTTGCAAGTCTTGATATGTATAAAAAAGCCCAAACCGTGCTGTGCTATATATCATTAGAAAATGAAGTGGATACCGCTTTTATAATAGAAAACGCTCTAAAAAGTCAAAAAACAGTGGGCGTGCCTGTGACAAAAGACATAATAAAGTTCATAAAAATTGACAAAAGCACCGTCTATCAAAGGGGAGCTTTTGGCATAAAAGAACCGATAAGTGGTGAAGAAATAATAGATTTTGATTTAATTATCGTGCCGATGGTAGCTTTTGACAAAGATTGTAATAGGCTAGGACACGGCAAAGGATATTATGACAGATACCTTGCCGACAAAAACAGTTACAAAATTGGTATCGCATTTGCTGAGCAAGAGACAAATTTTGCAGTACATCCGCACGATATACCTATGGATATGGTAATTACACAAGACAAAATTTTTGTTACATAGATATTTTTTGAAAGTATTTTTATAAGTTTAGAGAGAGTTTTTTTCGCTGGCATTATTTAACATTATTGGGGAGTTTTTCCTATGATATAATACAAGCCTGAGGTTATTTTATGAAAAAGACGGGGTTTGTATTAACATTTATAATAATATTAACGGTAAGCTTTCTTTCTGCTTGCACACTTTCGTCAGAAAAAGAAACGCCTTTATTTGGTGTGGAATTAACACAAGACCAAGATACCCTTAGTGACGGCATTGAAGGCGCAATTAGCGCAGAAATTGACGCGCCTAAAGCGAATTTGGACGCATTTAAGATAGAAAACCAAGAAATAGAGCAAGAAGTAGCTGATGCTTTTGCCAGAGTGGATATATTATTGCAAGCAAAAGTTAATTATCTTAATGTAAGGAGCGAACCAAATAGTAGTGCAAAATCTTTGGGAACACTGGCAAAAGGAGATTACATTTCTTTCCACGGAGAAGAAAACGGATGGTACACCACATTTTATAAGGAAAAGAAAGGCTATGTTTCAACATCTTACTGTGATGTTGTCGAAATGTCGAAAGCAAACGAGCGAGTGGAAAAAGTTATTGACGAAGGTAAAAAACTACTTGGATATCCATATGTATGGGGAAGTCAGCGGTATCATTGGGGAAATGGGAATCTTAACAGCAACTTTGTAAGCGGTGAGTTTGACTGTTCGGCACTTATGCAATATATGTTTTTTAAGGTAGATGGCACACTGCT
>CAYJBW010000132.1:0-3041 GCA_964368255.1 uncultured Christensenella sp. | reverse complement strand
ATAAAATATTTTTCTATAAATGTCCCATAAATATGACTATTGGGTGGTAAAAATGCAAAAAAAAGGAAAATATTGCAAATTTCGAAACTATTTTTCAAAAAGGTATTTACAAATGGTGGGGAAATGTGGTTATAATAGAGTATAAGCTATTTTAGCAAATACAAGGAGGACAAAGTAAATGGATGCAATTGTTATTACCCGTAAGGTTAGCTACAAGGCTAAGATGTGTATGGCAGGTGATGCTACAAAGAAATACTATAGTGCAATTAAAAATGCATTATTAGGCTACAAGAAAGTTAAGTCCACAATAAGCTGGGGTGGCGAGCGTTTTAACGCTGGCAGAACTAATTTGGCGAAAATCGTCATTAGAGGCAAAACCCTGACAATGTACCTTAACCTTGACGCAGCAGCTTACCCTGTTACAAGATTCCATCAAGTTGATGTATCTGACAAGAAAGCGTATGCAACTATGGGCATGAAAATCAAAGTAAAGAGTGACCTTGGACTAAAGAGAGCTTTAGAGCTGATTGGCGAACTAGCAAGCAAAAATGAACTTGTTGTTAACAAAAAATACGAAGCAGTTGACTTTGCACAAGAATTCTGTGCTAAAACTGACGCAGTATTGGTAAAAGAAGGACTAATCAAAGTTTTATAATATGATTTAATCTCAAAAAAAACTGCCTGCACAAAAAAGTGTAGGCAGTTTTTTTATATGTAGGTAGGTTGGGTCAAAAGTGAAATGTATTGACTAATTGACGGAATTTTGATAGTATATACCTATGAAAACCGCAAATAAAAAATGGTTAAGCGTCACAGCTTTGATACTGCTTTTAGCCGTATTGTTAGCTTTGGTGATTTATGGCTTTGTGCCTAGTAGCAAAGACAAACCAGAGTGGGAGCTTTTTATTGACGAAGCACCCGTAAATTATGACGCGGAAGAAAACTATTTTTTTGTTATGCGCTTTCAAGACAGCGCTAAAACATTCCTAAGCAAAGTTTTTAGCGGTGTTGACGGCACGGCATTAACTGACAGAGTGGTTCTTGCCCTAAAAAAAGCAAGAATACCTGCGGAAAAGTTAGGTACAATGGCAACGGCCATTAACAACTTTAATGTAGATAGGATTCAAGAAGTACTCGAAAAAACGGAAATTACCGAAGAAGACATAATGGAATATTTGGAAACAACAACAGTTGAGTATCTTTCTTCTGCTATCCATAAGTTTTTTGCTACAAGCAACCTAACGGAAGAAGAATTCAGCAAGTTTTTATATGTTTATTTGAAAGATTACGCCCCAAGTGACTACAAATTATATTTAGATTTACTTGGAAGAGAGAATTTTATTGCGTTTTTTAGCAATTCTATTTATTTAATTAACACCCTTGGCGATATTAAAGAAACAGGTGGGGAGAGTATATCCGACTATGCTTTGCAGGCGGTTTTTTATCAACTCGGCAGTGTTTATACCAAAATGGTTGACGAAGCCGGTGTTGATGTTATAGAAAAGGTTCTTTGTTTGGACTGGAATTTTGAAAAAATTGACGGCACAGCAAATGTCGAAGCTAACACCATTTATGGCAGAGTAAAGGGCAGACTGGGCTTAATTGTGGATGTGCTTGGCGCAGTTATGCAACAAGCTGACACTAATACAATAAATGCCTTTAGGGAACATTCCAAAGAGCAGTCCACAGAAAAGATAAAGACCGATAAATTCATTTATTCTCAAGTTTTTATGGCAAAAACTATTAAAAACGCTATGGAAAATTTATACAATGCAAAAACGGGAATAGAAGATTTTGACGAACTTATAACAGTATATGAAAATGTGGTAGCGAACATAATTGTGCTAAACTATGTCAATAGTGGTGGCACAGAAAGTGACGAAGCTATTATAGAGCAAGTCAATATTATTAAGGCCAATATGACGAAATATAGTGGGGCAATAAATTATTTGTACCAAAAAAACTACACTTTGGCAGAGATAGAAAGCATGAGTGGCGAAAGCTATAAAGAACTAGAACAATATGCCAAAAACATGTCCGCAATGAAGTACAGTTTGGATTATTTTGTTGCATCCCTTCTTAATATTTGGATACAACAACAAGCTAAGACGCTAAGCGAAATGGAGTAAAGGAGAGTTATGACTATACTGACTGCAAAAAACATACACAAAAGTTTTAGTGAAGATATCGTAGTGCTAAAAGGTGTGGATTTGGTGATAAGAGAAAAAGACTTTGTGTCCATACTGGGAGCATCTGGCAGTGGAAAAAGTACCTTACTTACCATTCTCGGCGGTATGGACAGGGCAACAACTGGCGAAGTAATTTTTGAAGGTGTGGACATAAACTGTTTAACAGAAAATAAACTAGCAAAACTTAGGCGAACAAAATTAGGGTTTGTTTTCCAATTCTTTAACCTTGCGCCATACCTAACTGTGGAAGAAAATATACTTTTACCACTTATTTTGGACGGAAAGTCTACTAAAGAATACAATAATAGGTTAATTGAGCTAACGGATTATTTGAAAATATCGCATTTGTTAAACAAAATGCCTTCCAAGTTATCGGGCGGAGAGCAACAAAGGGTAGCTATTGCTAGAGCGCTAATTTATCAACCAAAAATAATATTTTTGGACGAACCTACAGGCAATTTGGACAGCAAATCAGCCTATGAAATTATGGAACTCTTGTTAAAAATAAACAAAGAAATGAATACTACGATAATACAAGTTACTCACAGCAGAACAAACGCATCCTATGGCAACAGAATTATTTTTATAAAAGACGGAACCATTGTAGAAGAGCTTAGCGAAGATATTGTAGATAATATAACTAAACCAAACGAAGAACCAAACGAAGAACTAAACGCAGAAACAATCGAAGAACCAAACGAAGAACCAAACGAAGAACCAAACGAAGAAACAAGCGAAGAACTAAACGAAGAACCAAACGAAGAAACAAACGAAGAAACAAGCGAAGAACTAAACACAGAAATAAATAAAAAAATCAACACAGAACCAAACATAGAAACAATCGACGAAACA
>CAYJBW010000131.1:0-3077 GCA_964368255.1 uncultured Christensenella sp. | reverse complement strand
TTACTCATGTTTTTATCCTCATTTTTGATGAAAATAAATGAATATTATTCACATTTTTACAGGCAAAAATTAACGGAGGCTATATGCGCAAGGAGAGTACTACCGATTTCATCCAAATGGAAAAGGATATATTAAAGTTTTGGGAGGATAATAGTTGTTTTGAAAAGCTAGTAGAGCAGAACAAGGACGGGGAGAGATTCCGTTTTATGGACGGCCCTATTACAGCTAACAATGCAATGGGTATACATCATGCTTGGGGCAGAACGCTCAAAGATGTTAATATAAGATACAACGCTATGCACGGCAAGAACTGCCAGTATCAAAACGGTTTTGACGCCCAAGGTTTGTGGGTGGAAGTAGAAACAGAAAAGGATATAGGCGTTAGTGACAAACGCGGTATTATCGAGTATGGACTGGATAATTTTACCGAAAAATGTATGGAAAGGGTACAAAAGTTTTCCAAAATAATCACCGAACAAAGCAAAAGGCTGGGGCAGTGGATGGATTGGGACAATAGCTATTATACCAACTCTGACCTTAATATAACTTCTATTTGGCACTTTCTTAAGACCTGTCACGAAAATGGTTGGCTAGTAAAAAGTCACCGCCCAATGCCGTGGTGCGCCCGTTGTGGCACTTCGCTTAGCGAACACGAAATGAGCGGAAGCTATAAGGATATTACCCACACTTCTATTTATGCTAAGCTACCAATTAAGGATAGTAACGACTCCATTATTGTGTGGACAACAACACCTTGGACGCTTACAAGCAATGTGGCTCTTGCGGTCAACCCAACAATAGAATATTTGCGTGTCAAAGTAAAAAGTGACGAACGCACAATGATAATAGGTAAGAATGCGCTTAGCAAACTTAAAGGCGACATTGTTACCATACTTGACGAATTTAAGGGTGAAGAACTAATCGGTAAAGAGTACACCACAGTTTTCCCAGATTTTGCTATTCAAAATTTCGTTCATACCATTATTCCCTGGGAAGATGTGGATGCATCGGAAGGTAGCGGAGTAGTTCACATTGCCCCCGGTTGCGGAGCAGAAGACTATGACCTAGGCAAGAAGTTCTCCTTGCCACAAATTTGTCCCATTGACGATAGTGGTACGATTTTTGACGGCTTTGGGAACTTGTCCGGCAAAAAGAGCGGTCAAGTTGTGGACTTAGTTATTGAGCGCATGCAAAAGGACAACACTTTATATAAGACAGAACCCGTTACCCACAGCTATCCGCACTGCTGGCGTTGCAAACATGAAGTGGTGTTCAAGCTAGTTGACGAGTGGAGCATAGCAACTTCAGAGCTAAAGCCTAGGCTAATAGCCGCAGCCAACACCGTCAAGTGGGAGCCTGATTTTGCAGGCAAGCGCATGGTGGACTGGCTAAATAATATGGGCGACTGGAATATTTCGCGCAAGCGCTTTTATGGACTGCCCCTGCCCTTTTATCCCTGCAAAAAGTGCGGACATTTAACGGTAATTGGTAGCAAGGAAGAACTTATAGAAATGAGCGAAAATCATTCACTTGAGGGAGTGCCACATTTCCATAGACCTTATATAGACAAGATAAAAATTATTTGCCCTATTTGTGGCGAATTAGTTGAAAGAGTGCCGGAAGTGGGCGATTGTTGGCTGGACGCTGGCATTACACCATTTAGCACCAAAAAGTACTTTGAAGATAAAGAGTATTTTAACAAGAACTTCCCTAGCGAGCTAATTATAGAAATGAAGGAACAAATTAGGCTATGGTTCTATTCCATGCTATTTATGAGCGTAGTCCTAACCGACAAAGCGCCTTACGAAAATGTTCTTACACACTCATCTGTAGTAAACGAAGAAGGTGGCAAGTTTAGTAAAACTGGTTTTATGATTAGGTTTGATGAAGCGGCGGAGAAAATGGGAGCGGATACTATTAGATACCTATTCTGTTCGGCACCGGTAACGGGCGATGTGCGTTTTGGCTACAACCTAACGGACGAGGCGCGCAGAAAGATATTAGCCTTTTGGAATATTTATATATTCTTTAACCTATACGCAAGTTTGGACAATCCCGATTTGGCTAATTTTAAGCCTAATTATGACACTTTTACGCACAGTGACAAATGGCTAATAGAACGGACTAACGCATTTTTGGAGATAGCAAGCACAAACTATGGCAATTATCGCACAGCGAACATTATTAAAGAGTTCGAGAGCTTTACTGACGATGTAAGCAATTGGTACATCCGTATCAACCGTAAGAGATTTTGGAAGTCAGTTGACACAAGCGACCAAATGAACGCTTATTGGTGTCTATATAGCGCAATAAAAGTGTCTATAAAAGTAATGGCGCCTATTATGCCCTTTATTACCGAGTATATTTGGCAGAATGCGGTAAGAGAGCTAGAAAATGAAGCTATTAGTATACACTTATCCAAGTACCCAACACCTATTGCAATGCCCAAGAACGAAACAGTACTTGCCGAAACATCAGCAGTTAGAGAAGTCATTGCCGTGGCGCAAAGAATGAGAAACGAAGCGCAAATAAAAATTAAACAACCACTAAAAAGTCTTTATATTGTAACAAGCGAAGTAAGCAAACAAAATATTTTGCCACTACTTAACATAATTAAAGAAGAGCTTAATATTAAAGAAGTGGTTTTTGCAACAGACGAAAGCGCATTTAACGAACACTATTTCACCGTTAATTTCCGCGTGGCTGGCGCAAGGCTAAAGAAAGAAGCTCAACAGTTAAAGACACTTGTTGATAGTTTGGACAGCGAAGGAATGAAGGCTCTTGATGTTCAGTACAAAAGTGGAAAAATAACAATTGGTAACTTTAGTGACCTAGAAAGTGACATACTAGACCGCCACGACAGACCTAAAGCAGATTTTGTGGTAGCTAAAGAAAATACTGGCACATACGCTTTGGATACTTCGCTAAATACAGACCTACTTACCGAAGGATTTATTAGAGAAACAATAAGAAAAATTCAAGTAATGAGAAAGGATGCAGGTTTTGCAGTGGAGCAGAGAATAAAAGCAGCCATTTTGTCAAGTGATAGTTTTGTAAATGATGCAATAGTTGAGTAT
>CAYJBW010000130.1:0-3169 GCA_964368255.1 uncultured Christensenella sp. | reverse complement strand
GTCAGGTAGTACGCACACAACCTTTTTGCCCTGTTCTCTTAGTAACTTAGCGTAGCAATAGTTGCCTAAGCTATAAATATGCTTACTTTCTATATAATCTTGCAAACTATCTAGCTTTTGTTCGTACTCTTTATCTTTATCAGAAATATTACTTAAATAAACCAAACTTTCGTACATCATAGAATTGCCTGATGGCGTAACTCCGTCATAACATTCTTTGCGCCTGACAATGAGCTTTTCTCCACCTATGGAAGTAAAATAAAATCCGCCCCTTTCTTTGTCCCAAAATTTGTCAAAAGCCTGCTCTACTCTGCGCTCCGCTTCCACTAAATAATCCCTTTCGTAGGTGCATTGGTAAAGTTCTATACTAGCTTGTATATAACTTGCTACATCGTCAAGAAGTCCATGCTTGGAGCGTTTGCCGTCTTTGTAAGATGTGTATACCATATTGTCGTCAGTCATTTTTGCTTGCACAAAGCTATAAATGTCACGGGCAAAAACTAAATACTTAGGCATAAGCGTTGCTTTGTATGCCTTTGCAAAACTGCTTACTGCAAGCAAGTTCCAAAATGATAAATATTTGTCGTCAGTATGCAAGGTCATACGGTTGTTCCTATATTGGTAAACCGCATCAATATCCGCTTTGCTTATTCCATTAGAAGAACCAAGTTTGCTTGCTCTAGTTCCGATAAGGTTGGGGATATTTTTGCCTTCAAAATTCCCGCGCGCCGTTATGTCAAAGTGTTTGCAAAATAAGTCGCCCCTTTCCTTGCCTAGCACACCTTCTATTTCTTTGGGGGTAAAAAGATAAAACAAACCTTCTCCCCCACCGCTGTCGGCATCTCGGGCGGAATATAGCCCGCCGCCTGTGTACATTTCATTTTCAAACCAATCAGTTATATGCGCCACGATTTCTTTGTACTTATCATTCTTGCTCTCACTGTAGGCTAGAGCATAAATACCTAGTAATTGCGCATTGTCATAAAGCATTTTTTCAAAGTGGGGAACAAGCCACTTCCTATCTGTAGAGTATCGTGCAAAACCGCCACCAATATGGTCATAAATACCACCACGATGTATAGCGTCTATACTGTCAAAAAACATTGTTTTAGCATTGTCGCTTTTGTTTACCTTGCCATACTGAAATAAAAAAAGTAAGTTGCTTGGCATAGGGAATTTTGGCGCGTTTCCAAATCCGCCGTACTCCTTGTCGTATGATTTTTCTAGCGACATATACTGCGACTGTATAACATTACTCGTGTTTATTGGACTACTTTCCTGCCCCAAATCAAAGGTTATTGACTGCGCGCTAGCTAGTATTTCTGTTCTGCTACTCTTCCACTTGCTAATAATAATATTTAGTAACTCGCTAAAACTAGGCATACCGTATTTGCGCTCTTTAGGAAAGTAAGTGCCCACAAAAAAGGGCTGTTGGTCACAAGTTAAGAAAGCAGAAAGTGGCCAACCGCCACTACCAGTCATAAGCTGACAGGCTTCCATATAAATACCGTCAATATCGGGGCGTTCTTCCCTGTCAACTTTGATAGAAACAAACTCACGGTTAAGTATCTCCGCCACCATTTTATCTTCAAAAGACTCTCTTGCCATAACATGACACCAATGGCAAACGCTGTAGCCTATGGACAAAAACACAGGTTTGTCTTCCATTTTTGCCTTGGCGAATGCTTCTTCGCCCCACGGATACCAATCAACTGGGTTGGTTGCGTGTTGCCTGAGGTAGGGAGAGATTTCGTTTATCAGTCTGTTCGTTTGCATGTAATTATTTCCTTTAATATACCCAAAAAATGTGTTTAGCTGTTATATATCGTTTTGTACTCATCACCGCTTTTTATTACTTCAATTCTGTTTAGGGAAAGAAACTTAGATATTTGGTACATATCAATCCATATTTCTTTAGGTCCCTTTATTTGACTTTCGTGAAAAATTAGTTGCATACCTATATGAAGGTGAGGTTTGCACTTCATGTTAGAATTTTCTTTGAAGCTGTATCCAGTCACGCCCAAATAGCCAATGACCTGTCCAGCCTTTATTGTGTCACCGCTCTTTAGCCCTTCGTAGTAAGGATGATTTTTGCGCAAATGCGCGTAGTAGTAAGAACGCAAGCCGTCAAAGGAGCGTATCCCTATGCGCCAACCACCATAGCGATTCCAACCAAAATCAGTTATTGTTCCCCCTTCAACGGTAATAATGGGGGTACCTACTGACCCCATAATATCGTGACCTAAATGTACCCTTTTGAATCCGTAAGAACGGGAAGAACCAAAATCATCATAATGGTTGTACCAATATCCCTTTGCAATGGGGTGGAAGTTCTTTAAGCCATAAACATCTTTGCCCTCTTTATTAGTGTATTCACCAATAAACTGGCTAAAAATTGCGTTATAGCTTTCTTCGTAATATTTATAATATTTGTTGCCACCATAGAAGTCTTCAATCTTTTTACCGCTTTTTAGCTTGCTTTCTAATTCTACTAAAGTTTTACAGTCTTTGACCGCACTGAATTTATTTCCGTTTTTTACGGCAAGATAGGCAAGAGACTTCTCAAAATCATAGTCAATATCACTATTATGATACTTTACATCCAGTTCGTATGCTTTTTTTAGCACTTCATAGGGGACATTACAGTCCACCCATTCTATATGTTTTTTTTCTTCATTACTTGGTGCAAAGCCGAATGCGACAGTTAATGTCACTATTAAAACAATAAATAAAACAAATTTTCTCATAGCTATATTTTCTGCACAAATACCCTTTCTATGCATAAATATGTATGCTATTTTCTAGTAAATCACATTATTTCTTGTACAAACTTACCACGCTGACACGAGTAATTTGTTGCAAGCCTTATACTTCTTCGTTGCTTAATGTATGCTATTTTCTAGTAAACCGCATTATTTCTTGTACAAACTTCCCACGCTGACACAAGTAATTTCTTGCAAGTCTTTTACTTCTTCATTGCTTAATGTGGATAAGTTGCACTTTTTTATAGAACTTTAATACCAACATCAATGCACGATACTTTTTTTGTGAAAAATTTACAAAAATAATTCTGGTTTTGCTGCGAAAAGTTATTTAGAAACAAAAAATATTTCTGTTTTCGCAATTTTTGGTGTTGAATTATAAATTTTAATAAGCTATAATGTAAACA
>CAYJBW010000129.1:0-3184 GCA_964368255.1 uncultured Christensenella sp. | reverse complement strand
ATCGTAAAACAATGCAATATCATCTTTCCCGTCTGCGTTAAAATCTCCGCAAACAGCCTCGATTATTTCATCGGGATGTACTCCCGCAGCGGGTGCATGCCAACCATAACTATTATAAGTGAACCCCGAACCAGTTGAAGTCCAATAAAATATACTAGTAAATGAGCCGTAATCGTAAAACAATGCAATATCATCTTTCCCGTCTGCGTTAAAATCTCCGCAAACAACTTCTAATACTTCATCTGGATGAATTCCTACTGCGGGATGATGCCAGCCATAACTATTATAAGTGAACCCCGAACCGGTTGAAGTCCAATAAAATATACTAGTAAATGTACCGTAATCGTAAAACAATGCAATATCATCTTTCCCGTCTGCGTTGAAGTCTCCGCAAACAACTTCTAATACTTCATCTGGATGAATTCCTACTGCGGGATGATGCCAGCCATAGCTATTATAAGTGAACCCCGAACCTGTTGATGTCCAATAAAAGATACTAGTAAATGAGCCGTAATCATAAAACAATGCAATATCGTCTTTCCCGTCTGCGTTGAAGTCTCCGCAAACAACTTCTAATATTTCATCTGGATGAATTCCAACTGCGGGATGATGCCAACCATAACTATTATAAGCAAATCCAGAACCTGTTGAAGTCCAATAAAATATACTAGTAAATGAGCCATAATCGTAAAACACTGCAATATCGTCTTTACCGTCCGCGTTAAAATCTCCGCAAACAACATCTTTTATTGCACTTGGACTTATTCCGGTAGCGGGATTATGCCAGCCAGAACCATTGTATGTAAATCCGGAACCGGTTGAATACCAGGTTAGAATATCCAGACTGCCGTTTTTATCAGCAAGCATAGCTATGTCGTCAATGCCGTCGCCGTTAAAATCACCAGAAACTGTAGTGTCTTCCCCTTGCCCAGATAAATATGCACTTCTTACACTGGTGTAAGCGTTTAGCTTTTTTACATTTTGGGTGGTAGTTCCACCCGAGCCATCAGGCACAGAAATAGTAATGTTATCAGCGTTACTAACTATTATCGACTTTAACTGTGAAGCTGTCAAGTTGGGATTTACAGATAGCATCAAAGCAGCTACGCCTGTTACATGTGGTGCTGCCATCGATGTTCCTCCCTTGCGACCATAGGCATTCCCTGGCAATGTGCTTAAAATATTATCTCCCGGCGCATAAATTTGAACAGAATTTACCCCAAAATTAGAAGATGCCACACGTGCACCTGTAGCGTCAATATTTCCAACAGCAATAACATTAACTATCGGTTTTGCGGGCGATATTTGTATCCCCATGAAAGTCTTTCTCTGAATAGTATAATTCGAATATGATGCAGGGTAAAGCGGATTTGTATCTGTATTCTGAGGCGTTCTTACACTCGTTGACGCGTTCTTTATCCCATTTCCTGCAGCAAAAATCAATAACCCATTATAATTATGAATTGCTGCAGCATGATTGTTGACCAGTGGGGCATGAGTATCATCGGCATTTCTAAAGCTGAAACTCCCGTTTATAATCCAAATGTTGTTATCTGCCGCAAACTGTAAAGCATTTACAAAATTCCCACTTGAAAGTGGAACCATCGGGACCTGTGCTATGCCTGCAATACCAATGTTGTTATGTATCGCTCCGACAATACCTGTCACGTGAGTTCCATGGTCTTGATTAACGCCCGTTGGATTGAAACTGCCTGCTAGTCTCAATAGATTCAAATCGTCATGATTAGCAACTCCTGTCGGTTCCATGATTCCTACTCTAACATTTGCGTTCCCACGAGTAATGTCCCAGGCTGTTTCTGCACTAATGCCTTGAGTCGCTGTACCTCCCATAGACCATTGAGCTGCATAATGAGGGTCGACTGGTGCCCATTCCTCTACCATAATAAAATTATAATCTGGCTCAGCAGAAAATACCATTTCTGATTTCTCAAGTTCAGCTATTGCTTCAAGAACTTTATCTTTCCCTCGAATTGGCAATTCAATTGATAGTATTTGATAAAAACTGTCCCTATTTACAAGCCTATTTTTTTCAGGATTGCTCACGCGAAATAAGTCGGTAATCACTGCCGAGGTTCTTAACTGTGACTGGTCGCTCATAGTCTCATTTATTTCGCCTCCCAAGTCCGCCGTCTTTTCGTTGACCAATCCCGCACGTTCAAGGTTAATGCCGAAATTCTCAAGCCTTACTTCGCCATTTATGCGACTATGGCTTTGATTCAAGGTAACGATTACTCTACTGTCACAAAAATCATCATTCAATGTTGGATTGTGTGATGATTTCATGATTCCTTCGTTCTCGGTTAGACGTCCGTCAGCCAATGCAACTGATTCGGAACTAAAAGTATAAAATATGACTGCAAAAATCGAAATCATGAGTAACACTGCTATCAACAACAAGTTTTTTTTCTTTCTCATTATAGTTATTATTTTCATTTTTTGCCCCCTGTATATTCTTTGTTATTACTTAATTTGAACATCTGAAATCTCTGATACGTCCTCGTATGCAATTTCTATAAAAAATGCCCAATTCCTCTCAGCTTCCATCGCGATACCGTTCGGCATATCGTATTTCAAATAAATCTCTAAAATTTTCTTCGTTGCTGTGACTTCAAGCGTCAAATCATTGTATTGGTTCGATGTGAAAAAGTATAATACCAATGTTTTTGTTTCAAAGAAACTGTCCCCATATATTGGGGAAATGCTAAATTGCTCTTCCTCTATTAACTGAGCCAATTCGTCTGCTGATTTGACCATTTTGAGTAACTGTCTTCTGTCGTCTACATCAAAATAATCGGTAGTCTTATTGCCAAGCTCATAAGTTATCGTGCTCATATTTCCCTCCTTGTTTTGTGAGCAGGCAGAAACACCCACAAGTGTGAATATTGTTATGAGTAACATTGTTATAACTAATAACCTCTTTGTCATATTTTGTATCCTCCTCGTCTATATATTATATGAAATTTTATTATTTGCGATAATTTCCCATCGTACTGAATTAGTAATCGGCATTCATCCATATTTTTGTTAAATTAGTATTACTACATCGTATGTCAATTACTATAAACAAGCTTTCCTACTATCCTCATAGTTACAACAAAAGATATGGTGTTTTTGTATGCAAATTTTTAGAGCAACTTCTATATGTTGCGCTATGTTATAATTT
>CAYJBW010000128.1:0-3246 GCA_964368255.1 uncultured Christensenella sp. | reverse complement strand
ACAGGTTCTTTTTGATGGCATCAATCAGAGCGGAGCCGGGTGTGCAATTGGCTCTCATGTTTGGCATGCGCCTACACTCAAACATTTTAAGCCTGCCAAAAAGGTGGAAACCAGAGTTTTTGACAGAACAACAGCAATGCAGGAAATGTTCTTTTTCCGTTATTTTTCGGCTACTCCCTGGCTCAAACTATATCGCTCCGAGGTAATAAAAGGCGCTTCCCCGGTTCGTTTTAATGAAAAAATCTATACCGCAGAAGACACCCTGTTTGTCTTTGAGTCGTTATTCAGGGTGGATAAGGTGTTCTGGACCTCGGAAAAGCTCTATCACTACCAGAGGATCCGCAATAGCATCACAAACAGCAAAATGACGAATGAAAAAGGCTCTATAAATTCTACAAAAATGTGGACTAAGTTTGATGCCATGCACAAGGTGATTGAAGATTGCCAAAAGAATTTTCCTGAAGTGGAACCCGCTGCCCGTGCTTGGATGTATCTTTTAGGTGTTGAGATGCTTGCATATATAATTTTTCAGAACTACAAAAACCCCGAAAAGAAAGCCTGGCTTAAATCCATGCTCAAAGAAAATTTACCATACTATAAATCGCAACGCAAAAATTACATCTCTTTCCGAAAATATGGACACTTAGCGCATGGTTTTTTAAAAGTCTTTTGAGAGACTTTTTTTAATTTAGGCGACATATTTGACCGCGAAAAAAACTGTTGGACTGCTTTAAATTAAAACAATCAATTAGTTGCTCTTTTTAATTAAAGTTGAAATGTCTGCAGAGTCTATTTGAATTTCAAAATCAAACAATATATTATATTTATAGATTTTGTCTACCAAAATTTGTTTGGCATAAAACTTGTTTATTTTTTCTATAAAGGTTGCAATTTCTTCTTCGTCGGATATAACCTCACCTAATTGATTATAAATTTTATCATAGCCTTTTGCATACCTCGCATCGGCAAAAATTCCGCTTGTGAAAGATACGAAGAAGGAATTCAAGAGATCTTCTTCATCAAAAATGTTGTAGCCATTTGAGATTGCTTCGTTATAGTCCAAATCAAACAAAAGGCTAATAGTTTTATTCAGGTCATAAGGGTTGGTGAAGGCATCTATTTTCTGAGGCTCTAGTTTTGAGCTGTAGATGCAGGCAGGAACTCTATAAGCTTCGTTAATGTAAGCATTTAGCCTGTCTGTCTTTTTCATTATAGATCCAACATTATTGCCATAGCAATTGTGGTCAGAATAAAGAACTATGGTGGTATTTTCTTTCAGCCCCTTTTCTTCTAATTCGTCCAGGATAGCTTCCACCGTTCGATCCAAATCTATTACTCCAACTTTATAGTTCAAGAACAAATCAAGCTCATTTTCGGGCATGGAATTCAAGTCTGTTTGGTATTCTTCCATCATGTACTCATTAAACTCAGTGTATCTGCTTGAGTCTTCGAACAGCATATGATAATCCAGCAAGCTATCTTTTTTATAGTCGTAGGTGCAGTGTGAGCTCATCGTTGCGTAAGCAGAGAAGAATTTTCCCTCACTCGAGTCAGGAACCATGTAGTCCTTTACTGCTTCAAAAAACATCAGGTCTGAGCAGATAGTAGAGAAGGAAGATGTAACATAATCCATTTCTGTTTTATTTGCAAAATATAGTTGGTCGAATCCCATTGCCGGCATAATGCTGTTGCGGCTATAAAAACTGTCTAAGAATGAATGAAAATAATTGGAAGTGTAGCCTCTGTTTGTGAGCATTGAAGCAAGAGAGTAGGGGTTGGATATAGGATGCCCGTTTGCTGAGCTTGGCATTATGCAATTACTAGGCATGCCTGCAAAATTTATGATTCCCTCACTGACATTTGTTTTGTTTTTACTATAATAGTTTGTCAAGCAAACAGACTCCTCATTATACATAGAGTATAAAGTCGGTGTATAGACAGGGTCTATTGCAAACCACTCCAAACTTTCGGTTAGTATACAAATTAAATTATCGCCTGCCAGACTTCCTTTATTGACGGTTGAACCTGTTTTATTATGTCCGTCTATCAATTGCTGATGAATCTCTAACTGCTCCGCTGTGTTCATCTGTAGATTAGTGCCAAAAATAGTATTGATTACCTCTTTTGTGTAAAAACCAAAAAAGCCAAACTTTTCCAAACAACTGTACTTAAATATCAGGTTGCTGTATAGCGAGCCGTCATTGGTTATGTCAAATGAGGTTGCCGAGGCATCTGGGGTACTTGTTATTTGTTGTTTAGATATATGAAAAAGCGGAGTAATGATAATCATTGCGGCCAGGAAAACACTGAGCAACTTCTTGTATTGAAGAGGCAATAAAAGCTCCTTGTTTTTCTTAACATATTTTATAAACATTGTGCTGATAGCCAAAAAGAACACAAAGATTGAACAGTAGCTTAGAATGGCAGGGATGTGGAAATAAGAAATATCCAACACGCTAAAAGTTTCCTTGATTAAAAAAAGCATTTGGAACGAAAAAACATCTCCAAAAACCATATACACGCAAGCGTTCACGCAGTGGACGAGGGTAATTAAAAAGAGCAGTAAACCAGTAACTATCAGCTTGGCTGTCTGGCGAGGAATTAAGAATATCGTTAGAGCTAAAGCAAAAATGATAGCCATATCTAAGAGGAAATACGTGGGCAAGACACTCATCTCCAAGTATAGTGCATCCAGCATGTTTAAAACAACAGTGAAAAAGATAAAAATCAAAGGAAAAAATAAATCTATCCAAGATAGCTTTCTTTCTCCTGTTCTTATCATTGTATTATTCATCTGTTTTGTACCTTTTCGCTTGTTCTGTCTGTATTCTTAGTCAATAATCTTAAAAGAAAGATTTTAAGATGGTGAGACTTCCTCTATTGCCTGTTACTGTGTTTGCTGTTGGAGTTTTTATGATTTTATTCCTTCAGTTTTTTCTATCCTTGACTTAATTATAGAGAAATTCTTGATGGTTGTCAACATATTCCATGAAAAAGGTCAATAATTTAACATTAAGCCGTTAAAAGAGTGTCAGTTTTTTATGTGCGGCAAAAAACTGTAGCAATTTGTTTGTCGCCAGCAAAAGGATTTTGTAAAAACTTCCTGTAATAGAAAAGTGGACAACTGCAGACAAAATCCAGACTTATTTATAGCTCTTTGCCATTGTGCTGAGAGGGTATGATTAAGAGTAGAATTTTTACCTAGATTTTCCAGTTTATGGGCTCCTGCCCTGTCTTAAGCAGAAA
>CAYJBW010000127.1:0-3269 GCA_964368255.1 uncultured Christensenella sp. | reverse complement strand
TGAACCCACTAGTTGAGTATAACGCAGAAGACGACAACCCTTCTTATATAGAAAAAGTTGCTCAGCCTTACACATACAGCGGAGATTTCACCTTGTTCCAAGGTACGGGAGTATCTACCAACCTACAATACAAACTGTCCATGAAGTCAGGTACGGACGCTTCCGCCCTTACTTTTAGCCGTAATGAGTTCGTTTATACTGATGTGTCGTTTGAGTACAAAACTACAATACCTGACGAAAGCACCGAAGAAGACCCAGACGACTTTATTAACATAACGGTTGACCCACTTATTAGCCAATCGGAAGATTGCGCTTCTGGGTTACTAAATATTACAGACTCCCAAAAGGTGTTCTTTACTATTACCATAGTTTTTGCCAATGTGGACGAACTTGTGGATACAAACATTATGTCGCAGCCTTTTATTTGGTGTGAACTAGCTTTAGTTGCGGAGGTGGCAGGATGAGAAAGTCAGCCTTTGTCATAGTAATAGTAATTATTGTAGCAATTATTACCGTTGCTTCCGCTGTCGCTACTTATGCAATCTGGACGACCATGCCAGCAGCATCTGTGCTTTTTGAACTGGAAGTTGTCAACGAAAACCCCTCGCTAAAGTACCAACTTTTTGTGCCAGTAAATGCCGAGCACAAAAGGGTAGCAGGCAATTTTGATATAGCTAACAGAAATTATACGCTAGAAAATGGTGAAGATGCAGGTAGCATTGTGGGACTAGGACTTGTTGGATATGAAGGCGGTACAGTTCTTGACCGCTTGCAAGTAGGTGGTGAAGTCGATTATTCTATAGATAATGTTGTTGATACCTATAATGTAACATGCATTATTGTGGACTCAGACTTTCGGAGTTATTATCTGCGTAACAATATAATAATACGCTCCATAATTATACCGCAAGAAGTACAGTATATTGCTGACGGGGCTTTTATGGCTATGGAGAATTTGACCACACTAATTTATCAAGGTACTGGACAAATTCTTGTCGGTGACTATGCTTTTGCCAACTGTCCCAACCTAACAGTGGCACAAAGACCAGAAAACAGAGAGATAGTTGGGAGATAGATTTGCACATACTAACAGAAAAACATATGAAAAAGATAATAATATTTTTTTTAATAATAATTTTGGTTGTAAGCTTTTGTGCTTGCAACAAAAAAGAGTATACAATAACCTTTGTATCTTTTGGTGAAGAAATAAGCACACTTAAGCACCAAGGCAACGGAGAAATTACTTTACCTGAGCCAACGAAAGAGGGTTATAACTTTTTGGGTTGGTTCCTTGACGATCAAGAGTGGCAAAACCCCTTTACCGAAGTTTATTTTTTTGAGAAAAAAATTGATAATAACTATACTGTTTATGCTCGTTGGCAGGCGCTAGAATATGCAAGTGTCAGTTTTGAAACATTTACCGACCAACTAATTGAGGAGATATTAGTAGAAAAAGGCACAAAAACATCTTTACCTACCCCAGTGAAAGACGGTTTCAGCTTTTTGGGCTGGTGTAGTAATGAATATCTAAACAGTATTGTTGATAGTACTACCCCGATAAATAAAGATATTCGTTTATTTGCAAAGTGGCTAGCAAATATTCCAAAAGCTTCCCAAAACTATATAATCACTTTAGTTGGCGCAGATGAAAACAAAACTTACCTTGTTGGCTATGGAAAAAAAGTTGTTATTCCCAAAATACGAAGAGTTGGACAAAAAATAGAAGGGTATTATGTAGACGAAAAGTTTACGACAAAGTACAATATGGAGCTAGCAGTTACTTCTAGCTTCACAATATATTCTGCATGGTATACTATAGAAGAAGATTACAATGTAACTTTCCAAACAAATGGGGGAGAATACATCGCCCCCGTTTTGGCAAAATATGACGAACTTATTATCCGTCCAGAGCCAAAAATGAAAGGTTTTTTGTTTATGGACTGGTATGTTAACAACAACCTTACAAAACTTTTTGATTTCCAAAATGACGGTATTGTTAGAGATACGATTTTGTATGCAAAATGGCAAAAAGAAGGAGCGGAAGAAGACGACGAAGATACTTTCTATATAATAACCTATGAACATAACGGTGGACAGGGCATACCATCGACAAAGGCATTCATTGGGCAGCAGCCAAGTTTGGATGTACCCACTAAAGTGCCGGATATTTTTGCAGGTTGGTACTTTGATGCACAGTTTACAAGGGCTTATGTGTATGACGAAACCAATGAAGAAGATTTTGTCTTGTATGCTAAATGGAGCCAAAATGTGCAAAGTGGGGACTTTAATTACACTGACTCAACCGTAGGAACAGGCTGGAAAATTACTAAATACAATGGTCGCAGCGCAGTAGTAACTCTGCCGAGCGTTATCGACGGCAAGAATGTTATAGAAATTGCCGAATCGGCATTTTCCGGCAACGAAAGTATCACAAAAGTTGTTTTCAATGACAATATAACACATATCGGTAACTATGCCTTTTCCAACTGCACATCACTAAATGAGTTGTCAGGGTA
Source organism: uncultured Christensenella sp. (assembly GCA_964368255.1). GTDB lineage: Bacteria > Bacillota > Clostridia > Christensenellales > DTU072 > CAG-1782. Next base: position 753 of record CAYJBW010000127.1, on the reverse strand, counting down.
TGGGAACATAACGAACATTAAAGAAAGGGCATTCTATAATACCAATATATCCAGCCTAAGTTTCGGTGACAAGCTGAAAGAAATAGGCGCGTATGCGTTTTTTGAGTCAAATATCACCGCCATAACGATAACGGGCGATGTAGCGATAGTGGAGAGCTCTTTTGAGAACTGCATAAATTTGACAACAGTTGTTATGAACGGCGTAAAAGTTATTGGACAAAAAGCGTTTTATAACTGCAAAAAGCTAGAAAATATTAGCTTAAACTTGTGTGAAGAGATAAAATACGAAGCCTTTGCTCGTTGCACAAAACTTACTACGGTATCCTTGCCGGAATGCACAACGCTGGAAGGAAGCGCTTTCGCTTTTTGTGCTAAGCTAGAATCGATTTATCTACCCAAAGTGACAAGAATTCAGGACAGCGCTTTATCTTCAACAGGCATAAAAGCAGTAGACTTGCCCCTTGTAGAGTCGCTTGGCACTTGGGCTTTTGCGGATTGTTGGCAACTAAAGCAGGTTAATTTGGGAATGTTTTTGAGCAGCTTAGGCGCGGACGGAGCAGTGTTTATGGGTAGCAATAAAGTTATTTTCACCGTGGACAGCGAAAACGCCAGTTTTTCCACTAAAGACGGTTCACTCCTAAACAAATCAGGTTCACAGCTACTGTGTGTTGGCGGAGTGAGCGAAACTAATTCTTATGCAGTGCCAAACGGAGTTATTGATATTGCAATGTTTGCTTTTTCTTCGGGCGAGAA
>CAYJBW010000126.1:0-3394 GCA_964368255.1 uncultured Christensenella sp. | reverse complement strand
CCGTTTTTACTGCTGTGAATAAGTACTTTTTCATCCTGTGCAAGCACTTCAAAAATTCTGCTTTTGTTGGAAAAATAAGGGGTAATTTCCATTATTATTTTTTTGTTATTTTTGCTATAAACAAAGCTATAATCTATTATTTTTTGTTTCTCAAATCTGCTGTTTTTCAGTATAATTCCGTCATAATATTTCAGTTCTTTTATCCCCAAAATATTTTCGCTTTTTATATACTTTTTCTCCACTTCTTCTCTGTATGCATCGGCAAATATCTCCTTTACTCCATCAACTTGCAACGCAAAAAATATTTCATTTTGTGTGGTATAAATAACCACATCTCTTTCTATATTTACCGCCCAATCTTTAATATTTTTGTTGTAAAACAGATACTTGTTTTTCATATAAAAACATAGCTTTTTTTCTATAATTACCTTATTTATATCCTGTACTTCTTTGTCTTTTAGCGCTAAATATTTGCCTTGCCAATTTTCTATATTATTACAGCCAAATCCCACAATTTTGTTACTTTCTTTGTTAATAAAAGACATTTTTATAAGGTAATTTTCTTTTTTGGTAATGTATATATTTATCAGATTATTCTTCAAAATAACTCTACTTTTTACCCTATAATTTTTATTATAAAATTCTATCAAAAACTTGTTTTCTGCTTCTTTTTTTATATCGCAATTATATAGTGGAATTTCCTTTTTTAAGCCATCATTTTCCAAAATAATGGATAAAAATGGGCTAGTTTTGTTGTTTTGGTACAATAGAACATCCTTATAATAGAAGTTAAATTCTTCATTATTGATTTTGTAATAAAGATATTCTATCTCTTTTTTGTTCCCAAGTTCAATAATCATCTCTTAAATTGTTCTTATCGGAAGTATTACGCACCTATAATCTTCGTTTTCTATTTTCTTAATTAGTAAGGGCGCATTGCTCATCTTTAATTCTATTTTTAGATAATCTTCTCTTATCCTGCCTATTGCATCTTGCAAATATTTTGTGTTGATAGAAAAACTTATATCTTCTCCATTTTTCTTACATTTTATATTTTCACTGCCCTTACATTTTTCATTTTTTACACTAATGTTTATATTGTTGTTTTCTACCTTTACAAGTATACCATTTGTAGGTGTTTCTCTTGCAATTATTGCCGACCTAACCAAACAATTTTCTAATTCTTCTTTATTTACTATTATTTCTGTGTTTATTTCTCTGGGCAGAATATTTTCGTACTTATAAAAATCCCCTTCTACTGTGGTTGTTCTGATTTTTGTATGACCCAAATCTATTATTAGCATTTTCTTATAAACGCATACTTTAATTAAATCTTCACTATCACCTAGTATTTTGGTTAAATCTGCTATTATTTTGCCAAGAACATTACTTTTTATCTTTCCTTTGCCCTCTTCGTATTTTTTCTGACTTATAGCTATTCTATACCCATCCATACAGACTGCTTCTACTGTTTTGTTATCAAGACTTTCTATTTTACAGCTTTTTAGTAACATTCTGTTATCATTAACCGCCACACAGAATACCGCTCTTTCCAGTAACTCTTTGAATTCTGATTCCTTAATAGATATATATTCGCTTTCTTCATAATCCCCAAACACTGGAAAGTTTGTAAGTTCAAAGTAATTTATTTCTACTTCGCTTCCTTCATAGTTTATTATTATTTTGCCATCCATGCTTTTTTCTATCTCTATGCGGTCGAAAGAAGACAGCTTATTGGAATAATCATTAAACATTTTGCCGTTAACAACTGCTTCTCCTTCAATAAGAACTTCCGCAGAAATAACTTTTTCTATGTACATTTCTTGGTTGTATGCACTAAGTAATATTTTATCTTCAAAAGCTTTTATTTTTATTCCCTCAAGAGCTGGGATATTTTTGTTTACTGCAATAGCTTTACTAACAATATTTGTTGCGTTGGATAAATCCATTCCGTTACAAGAAAATTTCATTTTTTCCTCCTAATAAAAAATATATAGATTTGAGATTACTATTATAATAGGCTGTGTGCAAATGTTGATAAACACATAAAGTGGTCCTATTATTGAGTTTACTTGTTATTATTTGCCTTTATTTAACATTTTTTGTGTTGATAAGTTGTTAACAAACATAAACAAAGTATCAACATTATTTTTAGTTGTGAACATTCAGTACTTCTTTTAGGTCGCTAATAATTTTTACAGTCTTGGCATTGTTGGATAAACTGGTAAGAATACTATCTCTACTATGTATTATTGTTGTATGATGTCTTCCACCAAAAATTTGTCCAATGTTTATTAGTGGTAAACTAAGAATTTCGTAAACCAGATAAATAGCTACCATTCTAGCTTCCGCTATTTCTTTAGTTTTCTTTTTGCTTATAATGTCTGACTTAGGGATGTTAAAGTAGTCACTAACCACAGAAATAATTTTGTCACTATCAATATCTTCTTTGCGTTGGTCTTCTTTTTCTCTCAATGCTTCTTTTGCTAATTCTAGTGAAGGCTTTCTGTTAGTTAAAGTAGCGAACATAATAACCTTTAGTAAAGCGCCTTCTAATTCTCTAATATTTGTATTTATTTTTTCCGCCAAATAATATACAATATCTTCGCTCAAACTAGTAGCTGTGCCTTCTAATTTTTTCATAATAATTTCTATTCTGGTATCCAAACTAGGAGTCCAAATATCCGTCATAATACCCCCCTCAAAACGGGAGCGCAGACGGTCTTCTATATCATTTATTTCTTTGGGTGGACGGTCACTACTTAGTATTATTTGTTTACCTTTGGTATATAAATCATTAAATATATGGAAAATAACATCCTGCAAGCCACCTTTCTTTTGCAAAAACTGTATGTCGTCTAACATAAGAACATCGGCATTGGCATACTTTTCACGAAAGTTCCTATAAGCATCCTTATCTGTAGAATATTTGTTAAGAGAAGCAAAATACTCATTAGTTAATTTTTCGGTGGGCATATAAATAATGTTACAGGTTGGATTATTTTGTAATATATAGTTACCTATTGAGTGTAAAAGGTGAGTTTTGCCCAGACCTACACCACCATAAATAAAAAGTGGGTTAAGGGTAAGAAGTCCATCATTTATACCAGGATTTTCTGCCACAGTTCTTGCTGTAACAAATGCAAGACGGTTGCTTTCTCCCACAACGAAATTTTCAAAAGTATATCTTTCTATAAAGGAAGAACAATTTTTGTTATTCTTTTTGGTAGCAGTATAATCGTTTACAAAATTATCCTCCCCATTTACATATTTACCTAAGTTTTCTTTGGTAATAAATTCAAAATTTATAATGGGACAATTTATTTTTCTGGCAGCTTCAATAAAGTCATATAAATGGTTTTTTTCCACAGTTTTTTTTACATGCTCGCTAGGA
>CAYJBW010000125.1:0-3481 GCA_964368255.1 uncultured Christensenella sp. | reverse complement strand
CACAATCAGAAATGCACCGCTATGCTATTGACCTAAGGAGTATGACTCAAGGTAGGGGTAGATTTAGTATGGAGTTCGCACGGTATGATGATGTGCCACTAGCGTTAGTCCCCAAAATCATTGAAGAAGAACGCAAGAAAAGGGGCAAATAAAGTAGCAAATAGCGTTAGTCCCCAAAATTATTGAAGGACGCAAGAAATGGGGCAAATAAAAAAACAAATTAGGACGGCGAAATGATGTGAACCCCAAAGTTTGGACAAAAAATATTTAATATCTGTAATGAGTTCGGTATTGTACTGGACTCATTTTCAGTTTTAGTATTATTCTTTGGTTGTTGTAGTAGTTTATGTATTCTTTCAATCTGCCGATGAGCTCATCGGCAGATTGAAAGTTTTCGCCATAGAACATTTCTACTTTTAATCTTCCAAAGAAGTTTTCCATTGCGCTGTTATCTAAACAGTTTCCTTTTCTTGACATACTTTGTGTTATGTTGTTAATGCTTAGCAATCTTTGAAATTCTTTCATTTGGTATTGCCAACCTTGGTCTGAATGCAATATTGGCTTTGCCTTTTTAGGCAGATTTTCAAACAGCTTGTTAAGCATTTCTTTTGTTTGCCAAAAATTTGGACTTTTGCTTATGCTATATGATAATATCTCTCTATTATACAAGTCAAGCACTGGAGAAAGATATACCTTTTCATTGCAAACTGAAAATTCTGTTACATCAGTTACGAGTTTTTCATACGGCATACTTGCTTGAAAGTCTCGATTAAGTATATTGCTTGCAACTTTTCCGACTTCGCCCTTGTAGGATTTATACTTGTTTTTTCTTTGTTTGCCTTGAATATTAAGAGTTTTCATTAACTTTAACACTGTTTTGTGGTTAATTGTATAGCCTTTTTGCCTTAACTCTATTTCAACTCGACGATATCCATATGCGCCCTTGCTTCTGTTAAAAATACTTTGTATTTCTTGTTTTTCTACATTGTATTTATCTTTTTTGTTATTACTCAAATAGTAATAATATGTACTTCTCGCAAGTTTTCCAAACTTTAATAGCTCTTTCAGAGGATATTTTAGCCTTAGCTCAAAGATTATTTGTGCTTTGTGTTTTTCTCGTTCTCTTCCTCTGATTGAACTAAGGCTATGAGTTTTTTTAGGTACTCATTCTCCATTCTAAGCCGTTGATTCTCAGATATTAAATCTTCTTCAACAGCCTTCTCAAATTTTGGCTGTCTTCCTTTTATCACGCCATCTTCTTTTGAGGTTTTTCCTCGTCGTTCTTTCATTAAGCCGTCTGCTCCTTCTTCAAGATAAATGCGTTCCCACAATGCAAGTGTTGAATTACCAGTCAAAGAGTATTTTCGCATTGTCTCTTTATACCCTAAATGGTTTTTACGCATATCCAGTATAACAGACATTTTAAATTCTCCGCTATACTTTTTGTTCTTTGTTCCTTTCTTTCGCATAAAAAATGCACCTCCTAGTTATGTCCAACTTTTGGGGTGCATTTCACAGTGCCTTCCTTTTTTATGTTGTGAAATAGATACTATTAAGATATTTTTAGTACGCTCTTACCTACTCTTTATTTGTGTTTTCGTCTAATTCTGAGTGCTTGTCTATTTCTTTCATCATCATATCATAATATTCTTCGTCAATAATGAACTTTTTGCGCTGAATAAGCCAAGAAAGAGTAAGCAAACCTATGGGCAGAAGAGTAACGGCAAATCTTATCCAAAGCCGCATACCCGTGGTGCGGTAGTTTTTGAAATTCTCGTTGGCGGCGTTGAAATTATCACCCATAAGTTCCATAGAATACTCGTAGGTAGTGTTATCTGAGCCGATGATTAAATCGTCTTCATTTATATCTGTCCAGTATCCCAAATCAACTTTGCTGTCGGCAACTACCTTACCGTTTATGACAGTTTGGCGAAAAATCTTGCAGTCTGCAAGCGATTTTACATATTCGGGATTAAGTTGATACTTGGCCATTTCTGTGTCTTCATTTATAGCCTTTGCCACAAGTTCTTTTGCTGTCGCCTCGTCAGCTACGCTTTCATAAAGGTCTACATAATCCTTAATATTCTCAATGTATTCCACTTGCGCAGGCGCAGAATCGATGTTGGAAAGATAGTTCTTTTGTGATTCCATTAACGAAATATTTTGGCTTAGTATAAATATGCCTGAGACCGCCAAAACAAGAGTAACAACGCCGTATTGCACAGCCGAAGCGAATTTCGTCATAAATGGTCTAAGAGTAGATACCACTGCTTCATTTCGTTCGCCCTGCTTGTAATGGTTATACTCCACACAATTCGTCATATTTATGATAGACGCTAGGTAAAAAAGCGTCTGCCCAGTGAACACGAACACTCCGAAAATACTAAGTGTAATTAAGTTGAACGGTAATATCTTCGGCCACCAGCCCAGCAATGCGATACCTGCATAGCCGAAAAGTAGTATAATAGCGCTTAGCATTTGCAATTTTTTGCGACCAAGTTTTTGTGCTAGTTTCTTATAAAACAGGTTTGCGAGTACGCTACATACGCCGAAAATAACAATAAAGTAGAAGCTATAGCTGTCATATCCCACCTCAATATAATAAAGGTTGTAAGCTAGCGCTATTAAAAGTCCGCTTCCCAAGCTATACAAAAACATAGATAAGGTCATCCAAAGGATTTGGTCATTGCCCTTAATCGTATTCCACATATGTTTGAGTGAGATTTTTGACTTTTTCTCAGATGCGCTACGGGGTGTCTCTTTCACGCCAATAGAAGTCATGAGCTGACAGCCGATAAAAGCTATGACAATTATTATGGATACAAGAGAATAACCTCGTACAACATTGCCTGGAGTCATGAATATTACTAGCCCCTGTCCTGCAAAAGCACCGACACTAGCAAAAATGACTGTCAATGTTGTTACGGCGTTACGCTCTTGCTTTTTGGAAGAAAGCGATGGGAGCATTGCCCAGTAGCCGATATCGTTCATGGTAAATGTCGATTCCCACAAAAAATACATTGTAACAATAAATACAACAAAGTTCCAACCAGTCCATATTCGCACATTGAACATACCCAAAATTACAATTCCGCATGTCACTGCACCAAGCAGTATCCAAGGTTTGAACTTGCCCCATTTGAAATGAGAACCTTCAATAATGGCTCCCATTATAGGGTCATTCAAAGCGTCCCAAAGACTGCCTCCAATGCCAATAATCAAACTTAATGTAGTAAATTGCACAAGGGAGAGAGATACTCCGAACTGTACATAAGTAAGAAGGAATACCGCTACAAGCTGATAGGACATATCCCTGCCAATACCACCCAAAGAAAAAAGCCATTTATTTTTGTTGAATTGCTTTATGCGCTTTTGCTCATTTGCGTTAATCTGCTCAGGCTCAGCAGAGAGCATTTTTGCATTATCTAATTCAGTTGTGTCATTTCCCATAATCACCTCAAAAAATTACTTACTAATACTA
>CAYJBW010000124.1:0-3513 GCA_964368255.1 uncultured Christensenella sp. | reverse complement strand
TTGCAGTCATAGGGCTTTAGCTTTACAGAAAGGTTAGAAGAATACTCTTCGGTAGTGTCTAGCCACATATCTTTTATCATATAGCTATTTTGTTCCATTGGGAATACGCAGGATAATAATTTGTCAAGGTCGTATTTTTTACTTTTGCGTGTTCTTGACTTATTAAAGAAACACAGAGCTATGCCATCAGAAAGTGGCTTAACAATCACATCAACTCTGCCTTTTACTAGCTTAGTGCCGGGGGTGGCGAGTTCGTCTTGATTGATTGATATCATATTTTTGTTGGTGACAATAGAAAGCGTTTGCTTACTAATTTTCCTAATATCGTTACCTAGTATTAGCGGAGCGTTCATCATACACCACACACTAAAGTGAGATTTGTTTTGCTCATAATTTAGTTTGCCATTGCCCACTTCCAGCATATCGGGGTCGTTCCACGCGCCTTTACTTGCATAGCCTGCTAGGTTAATTGTCTTGTTATAGATGTGTAGTATCCACAACCAATAGGGGCGGATATCTAATGTTGTGCGCCACAAATTGCCTACAGTTTCTCCCCACAACCAAGGCTTGTTTCTGCCCCACTCGCAGATAGAATAGGTGATAGGCTTTGCCTTAATGCCGTCATAGGTTTGGCTAGTTGCCTGCAAAAGCGCATTGCTCATTTTCTTATATTGGTAATAGGAGCTATAAATTCTGTTCTTTATAGGGTTATAAAGTTTGATAATATTATCTCCCTTAACTAGATTAACTTTTATTTGGTGGCGGAAAGTAAGATTAAAAAACTTCTGTGGCGGTATGGTTATATAGCTCTTTTCGCCGTTTATTTCCGCAATCAAGAACTTGTCAAAATTGCCGTACTTTTTGGTGTGGATAGTAAGTACGCATTCCTTGTCAGAATCGCTTTGCACCGTAAAATCTAATTGCCCTTTGTGCCTGTTCATGCCCTTTACATAATGACCGAGTTTCCGATGCTTTTTTAGATAGGCTTTGCCAAAAATATTATTTTCTGTGCAGGGATATTCTGTAACTTCTCCGTCGCTAAATATATCAATTTTGTAGATAAATGGCGCTTTGTGGCTTAGTGGCACATTGTGGCAAAAATCATACTTAAAGTACTCAATACCCCACTTTGCAAAGGTTTTGGCGTCATTTTCTTCGTTGTTAAGACTGGCGGGCAGGTCTTCGCAAGTAAAAATACCGTTGGATGAATATATGCCTGCCTTGAAGCCAAGTTCATTAACTTTCTTTACTAAATAAGGTATGCCAGAAGGGAAACGGACAAGGTCGCCTTGCAACTCGCCGTTGTCGTCTCTTAGTGAAGAGTGCCAACAGTCGTCTAAATTTATGTGGTTGTACCCAGCGTCAAGTAGTCCATTAGCTTTGAGCGCTTGAGCCGTTTCTATAATTAGCTGTTCGTCTATGTTGTTCCGAAATGTATTCCAGCTAGACCAACCCATTGGGGGCAAAAAGCTTACCTTATTGTCGTACTTTTTGGTATCATCTAGCGTAAAGTTGCATTTGCTTTTTTTAGTTAGAGCCTTTTTTATAAAACATATTTTACAGTTATTGTCCATTGTATTCTCCTTAATTTTGATACTTTATCCATTATACAATGAAAAGTGCAATTTGTACATGGCAAAAGGTGTGTTTTTGTGCAGAACAATAAAGCCTTGATGCTAGTATTTGCAAAAGCGACATTGACAATATGGCTTTTATTCTGTATAATTTATTATTGTGATACACCTAGCGTGTCAATAATTAAAAAAGAATTAAGGCAAGGAGAAAAAATGAGCAGAAAAAGAAAGGATAGGCGTCCTGAGCTTAAAAGAAGACTTCGCAAAAGAAATTTAATTATTACAATTAGCGTTTTTAGTTTAATTGCGTTGTTTATTGGCATTGTTGCTATTGTCGGCGTAGTTGGTACCAATAATAATATAAAGAAGATACAATCTTTTGCAAAAGTTGGGGCAGAACTTACCCCAGTAAAAGATGCGGAAACAGGTAACTGGACATTTACTACGGATAGAGAGTTCAAAGTTTTGCAACTAACGGATATACATATTGGCGCTGGAGCATTTAGCCTAAAGAAAGATGCTAAAGCAATAGATGCTGTTTATACTCTTATTGCTCGTACAAAACCGGACTTAGTTATTGCAACGGGTGACATTGCTTATCCTGTACCCTTTCAAGCAGGGACATTTAACAACATTAGAGAGGCAGAAGTTTTTGCTACTTTAATGGAACAGTGCGGCGTATACTGGGCAATTAGTTTTGGCAACCACGATACAGAAGCGTATAGCATGTATGATAGGGCGCAAATTAGCAAGTTCTATTCACAGGAAAAATGGAAATATTGTCTTTATGAAGAGGGTGACAAAGATATAACAGGATATGGCAACTATGTTATCAATGTAAAGAATACATCCAACATAATTACTCACGCTATGTTTATACTGGATAGCCATTCTTACACAGACGGTGACTACCTGGGTATTGCTTGGAAGTATGATAATATCAAAGATAACCAAATAAATTGGTACAAAGAGCAAGTTAAGGTACTTGATACAATCAATGAAGCAAACGGTGGCGGCAAAATCAAGTCTACAATGTACTTCCATATTCCGCTAAAGGAATACCTTACTGCGCTTAATCTGTATTTAGAGCACGGCAATACCGAAGAAGTACAATTACTTCACGGGGATGCTAAAGAAACTGGCAAAGTAGTTTATGCAGGTATTGGAGAAGACAATTTATTTGAGACTATTTTGGAACTAGATAGCACTTTGGCAATCTTTTGCGGACATGACCACCTAAATAACTTTGCGATAAATTATAAGGGTGTAATCCTTAATTATGGGCTTAGCATTGACTACCTTGCTTATCCAGGTATTGAAGAAAAGACCGAGCAAAGGGGGGGCAAGTTAATAAATATTGCCACTGACGGCAGTATAGAAATTGTGGAAGAAAGACTAGTATAGTAAGTAGAAAAAATCATAACAGAATCGGCATTTTGTCGGTTCTGTTTTTTTATGTGGCACAATTATTTTTGGTAGCATAGTATGAGTTGTGGGCAATATAAAACTTTTCCAGCAAAAAATATACATAGTTAAACTATGGAGATTTTCCAAAGAAAAATCTCAAATGACATACTAAAAGGAGAGTTTTATGAAAAATTGTTTTACAAATTATAACCAAAGTTGCTGTATGCCCTTGTATTTTCGGGTGAGTTGCAGTATGAACAAACCGTGTTGTCCCAAGCCCTGCACGCCCTGTTGCAACCCTTGTCAGCAAAATCATGGGAATACATGTTGCTTCTGTGTGCCGGTTTGGTTCAAAATTTCTTGCAGTTGCAATCCATGCTGTAAACCTTGCTGCAGGCAAAACTACAACCCATGCTGTGGTAACTATCAAGACCGCTATATGTAAAAATACAAAAGATGTAAAAATAGTAAGCTAATAATATTTTGTTAACTACGCATACTATCCTTGCAAAGGAGGGTATTATGGCAAAAC
>CAYJBW010000123.1:0-3588 GCA_964368255.1 uncultured Christensenella sp. | reverse complement strand
GGTGGAGATAAACGGGATCGAACCGTTGACCCCCTGCTTGCAAGGCAGGTGCTCTTCCAGCTGAGCTATACCCCCAGAAACGCAAAAAATGTTTCCTATTTATAGTGCTTGACTATGATAACACTTAAAATAACTCTTGTCAATTATTCTTTAATGCTTTTTTTAACTTTTTACTTTTTTTCACGTAGCAAAAGGCAAACCACTTATTCTTAAGAATGTAGTAATTTGCCTTTAACTCTTAATTTTAGGAATGACTAATAGTTACTGAGCTTATTATATAAGTATTCTTCGGCTTGTCCCCACTTACAGGGCTACTAGAAATGGTATCAATGAACTCTAGTCCTTCCACAATTTTGCCAAAAGCTGCGTACTCGCCATCATAATATGAACAATCCGTCACACAGAAAAAGAACTCTGATGTAGCGCTGTCAAATACACTGGTTCTCGCCATGCTAATAACTCCGGCTAAGTGGCTCAGCTTATTATATCCATACCCGTTCGATGCGAATTCGCCTACAATTGCTTCGCCTATCGGTGCCTTTTTTTCTTGGTCTAAATTGTAACCCCCGCCCTGAACAACTTTATTTGTAATCACTCTATGAATAACTGTGTTGTCATAAAATCCCGCATTTGCGTACTTTATGAAGTTTTCCACACTTATTGGCGCATATTTTTTCATCAATTTTACCTTTACCATTTCTCCTGTGGAAAAAGTAAAATTGGCAAAAACCTGTTGCTCCACTTTGTCAAGTTCGCTATTAGCGTTCATAAAAGATAGCGTGCGCTCCATTGCTATATTTGCTTCTTCTTTTTCAAATTCTCTTTGAAATTCATGCTTTAATTTATATTTGTCGTTTTTGGGCAAATATGCCGTTGTTTCCACACTGTTTTCGCGAAGTTTTGTTACCATTGCTTGCGCTTGCACATAAAATGGATCGTCATATCCGCAAGTTATAAAGGTAGCAGGATAATTTTTTGTCACCCAACTAATAGTATTTATCTCCCCCCACCTAGAATAGCTTTCATAATTCCTTACATCTGTCCAACTCCACATTGCGGTGTTTAGAAAGGGGAATTTGCTGTCCCGTACCGTGTACGCATCGTAAAAGCCACAAAGAAGTAAAACGCCTTTTAGCTGACTTGCGCTAATTGCGGGGGTAAAATTCATCTTGCTTTGCAATTCTTCGTTACTGTAAAATGCGCCAAGTTGGGATGACAGGTGTCCGCCCGCGCTATCTCCGCCAATAAATATTTGGTCGGGATCTATATTATATGTATCTGCGTTTTGTCGCAAAAAAGCAATTGCTTCGTTGGCTTGCTTTGCTTGAACAGGGTATTTTGCCTTAGGCGCGAGCATATAGTTGATGTTTGCCACCACATATCCTGCGTTTGCAATTATTCTACAATACACCTCTCCGCTTTTTTTGTCGCCACCCACATAATAACCACCGTGGATATAAACCAAAACTGGCTGGTTACCCGTCACATTCTTGGGGGCAATGATATCCATTGTGCCGTTTTCATAGGCGCTATTATAACTTAAATCCTGCGCCAAAAATTTTGTGTTATCCATAATATCTGCGTAGTTAACGGGCGTTTCTGACTTGCCAGGCTTGCATGCTATTTTTATACCAACGGCAACTAAACTGTAGTCTAGTGTCGCTACTAAAACCATTACCAAGACAAGAACCGCCGCTATAGATGTGCCAAACCACCACTTCTTGTAAAATGGCTTCCTTTTATCTACTTTATCTACCTTATCTACTTTATCTGCTTTATGTTTCATTTTTACTTCCCTGTAGTTTCGTAGTCGATAGCAACAGAAGATTCTGCGGCTTTCTTCATATAGGTTTTTACTACTTCACAGTGATACTGGTCTTTTTGATATTCTTCAAGCGCATCCCAATCTTCCACAGTTACTTCTAGCATTACATCATAGCTTCTTTGAGACTTAAGCTGGTCAATGTTAACATCTATATCAAGCACTGTAGGAACATTATCCTTCATACTCATAAGAACTTCCTTTGCCGCTACGCACTTATTATTGTCGCAATCCGCTAGCTTAAAGCATATAACATGTTTTACCATACTACTCTCCTTTCTTTTTCATTTTTTTCTTTATTCTTTTTGCAAGGTCATAACCGACTTCGCTTACTATTATAGCAAAAAACATTACAATAAATCCACCAATCATTTGCATTGACGGTCTTTCTTTATAAAATATTATACTAAATATCGCGCCAAACACCGCTTCCAAACTAAGAATTATGGAAACATTATTTGCTGGCGTGTATTTTTGACCGAAAATTTGTAAAAGTTGGGCGACACAACTAGCGACTACTCCCAAATAAATTAGGGATAACCACTGCGTCACATTGACTTTCTGGGGAATTGGCTCGGCAAACAGGCTAATTACTAGGCAAATAATGCCCACAGTCAATAGTTCCAAAAATAATAGTTGCTTAAAATCGGATTTTTTCACAAATGTAGCTATAAATAGTATCTGCAAGGCGTAAAAAATTGCGCTTGCCAGCGTTAAATAATCCCCTTGCGCCATCCTAAAACTACCTTCTAAGGAAATAAGCCCAATTCCTACCACACTAATTATCGCCGCCAAAATATTAAATATTGTAGGCTTTTTCTTAAACATTGCCCAACCAAAAAATGGCACCATAATACAGTATGCCGCCGTTAGAAATGCATTCTTTGCTGGGGTGGTTGTTTCTAGCCCTAGTGTTTGCAAAATGTAGCCGCAGGACAGTATAAGACCTAGTATCAATCCCCTTACCAAAGTTTTCTTGTCGATTTTTATTAAATTTTTGAAGAAAATTATAAAAACGACTACCGCTGCAATCAGAAATCTCAACGCAAGCACAAAAAAGGTTGGCAACTCATCTATGGTGTTTTTTAGTATAAAAAAAGAGCTTCCCCATATAATTGTTGTCGCTAGAATGGCTCCGCCCCCAATATAATTTAACTTTTTTTCTTTTAACATAACTCTAATTGTTTAATAATTTCTCCACTTTCATTTTTTAATATTATTTCTTTATCGCTTAGCATAATGTAACTTGCTTGGCTGTCCCGTGGGTGACTCAAACTCCCGGCATTGCCCACCACTATGCCGTTTACTTCTTCTATTTTCCCTTTGTGCCAATGACCGTACAAAAAAATATCTCCACTTTTTAGTGTTTTTGGTAAACCGTACGCTCCATAGATATGCCCATGTGTACAAAAAATTAGCTTACTTTCTACATATTCTTCGTATTTTAGCCCTTTGTTTTCCACGTGGAACATTTTTATACATTCTTCGCGGTCACAGTTGCCCATAACGGCAACAATCGGCGCATTTATTTGGTCAATAATGGCATTTATTTCTTTAGCGTTACAGCGACTGCCCATTATATCGCCTAATAATATGACTTTGTCGGGCTGTTCTTCCCGACACCTTTCTTTTAGGCAATAATATCCGCTTATTTCTCCGTGTAAGTCCGATGCTATAAGGTATTTCATACGCTACATTCTATATTATTATACGGCTTTTGTCCATAAAATTGCACGTCATTGTCCTTTATCACTTTCTTTTGACAA
>CAYJBW010000122.1:0-3646 GCA_964368255.1 uncultured Christensenella sp. | reverse complement strand
ATTATCTGTCATGCTGGCAAGGTAGTCACACACAAAAACTGTCACATTATCCGTTGTAATTATGTTCTTTGGCACTTCGCCCGGATGCTTAATAAAATGATTAAACAGTAGCGCAAGCATTCTGTCTGCCTTCATTTGCAGCATCTCGCCGGCGGTGGTAAAATAGACATTTTTGAACATAAAATCGCGAAGTTTGTTCATATAATAGTCACCTTTATCACTTAGACAAATTTTATTTTTTTTATAAGAATTAGTAATGATATCTTTTACCAAACTATTTATTCTTGCGCTTTTGCTATCCCCTAGATACTCCACACAATCTTTCGGCAAGCTACCCCCACTAATAACTCCTGCCCTTATTGCATCGTTTATGTCGTGGTTTATGTAAGCTATCCTGTCCGCAAAGGATACAACCTTGCCTTCTAGCGTACAAGCCTTTCCCCCTCCGCTATGGTTAAGAATACCGTCCCGTACTTCCTGTGTTAAGTTCAGTCCTTGTCCGTCTTTCTCTAGTATGTCCACAACTCGCAAACTGTGTTCATTATGCTTAAAATGCCCTGTAAGCGCGTTAAGGACCCTCTCTCCAGCGTGTCCAAAAGGCGTGTGTCCTAAGTCATGACCTAGGCCAATAGCTTCTGTTAGGTCTTCGTTAAGAAGTAGCGCTCGAGAAATAGTCCTAGCAATCTGCGTAACTTCTAGGGTATGGGTTAGGCGCGTTCTGTAGTGGTCACCGTTGGGGCTCAGAAAAACTTGCGTTTTGTGCTTTAGCCTACGGAAAGACTTACAGTGAATAATTCTGTCCCTATCCCTTTGGTAGTCCGTTCTAAAGGGGCAAGGCTCGATTTGCTTTTGACGCCCCAATGAATCCACGCTTTTTTGTGCGTAAGGACTTAAAAATTCCTTCTCGTATCTTAATTGATCTTCTAGCATAAATATCCCCTATTTTATTATAATAATATTTTAGCATTTTTTCTGCAAAAATTCAAGAGAAAGCCCATCTTTACTTAATACAAAAAAAGCGGGGCTTCTTCGCAAAAGCCCCGCTTAGTTTTGGATATAAATACTTAGCTTACTTTAGGCATGCTTGCGCTGCTGCAAGAATAGCTACTGGCACACGGAAGGGACTGCATGATACATAGCTTAGTCCAATGCTGTGGCAGAACTCAATTGTAGAAGGGTCTCCGCCATGCTCTCCGCAAATACCAACTTTCAAGTTGGGGCGAGTCTTTCTACCCTCGTTAATAGCAATCTTCATTAGTCTACCTACGCCTATTTGGTCAACCTTTTGGAAGGGGTCTTGCTCGAAAATCTTCTTTGCATAGTAGTCTTCCAAGAACTTAGCAGCGTCATCACGGCTAAATCCATAGGTCATTTGTGTTAGGTCATTGGTTCCGAAACTGAAGAACTCTGCTTCTTTAGCAATCTCGTCAGCGGTTATTGCTGCTCTAGGTATCTCAATCATTGTACCAACATGATACTCTATTATCCAGTTCTTTTCTGCCATAACAGCTTTAGCTGTCTTAACTACGATATCTTTAACATATTGTAGCTCCTTGACATCGCCAATTAGGGGAATCATAATTTCTGGAACAATCGTTGCGCCTGCTTCTTTCATAATAATAGCAGCTTCTATTACCGCTCTTGTTTGCATTTCTGCAATTTCTGGATAGGTAACAGCTAAACGGCAACCACGGTGTCCTAGCATTGGGTTAATCTCGTGCAAATTCTCGATAGTTTCGTTAAGTTCTTCATAGCTAATGCCCATTTCTTTTGCTAACGGCTCAATTTCTTCCTTTTTGGTGGGGAGAAATTCGTGTAGTGGTGGGTCTAAGAAACGAATGGTAACAGGGAATGCGCCCATTGCTTCGTACAACTTAACAAAGTCATCTCTTTGCATAGGTAATAGTTTGGCAAGAGCCTTTTTGCGTTGTTCTACGGTCTTAGAAATAATCATTTCTCTAACTGCCGCAATTCTGTCTTCTGCAAAGAACATATGCTCTGTTCTGCATAGGCCTATACCCTCTGCGCCAAAGTTTCTAGCTACTTTCGCATCGGCTGGAGAGTCTGCATTGGCTCTAACTTTTAGTCTTCTAACTTCGTTAGCCCAACCCATTATTCTGCCAAAGTATCCAGCAATCTCTGCTTCTACGGTCTTAATCTTGCCAGAATAAATGTTGCCAGTTGTTCCGTCAAGAGAAATATAATCGTTAGCTGTGTATACTTTGCCGTTAACGGTCATTTTCTTGCCTTCTTCGTCAATTATCAAAGCTCCGCAACCTGCTACGCAACAACGACCCATACCACGGGCGACAACGGCTGCGTGACTTGTTCTGCCACCACGAGCGGTAAGTATACCCTTAGATACATTCATACCTTCGATATCTTCTGGAGATGTTTCTAATCTAACCAAGATTATATCTTCTTTGTTCTTTGAACGCTCCAACGCTTCTGCTGCGCTAAAGCAAATCTTACCACAAGCAGCTCCCGGGCTAGCAGGAAGTCCTGCTGCGATAGGTGTAGCGGCTTTAAGTGCCTTATCGTCAAACTTAGGATGCAATAGCTCGTCAAGTTGTTTGGGGTCAATCTTAAGCAATGCCTGCTCTTTGGTGATTAGTCCTTCGTCAACTAGCTCGCAAGCGATACGGATAGCAGCGTTGGCTGTTCTTTTGCCGTTTCTTGTTTGTAGCATATAAAGTTTGCCTTGCTCGATTGTAAACTCCATATCTTGCATATCTTTGAAATAGCTCTCTAATCTTTTGCAAATCTCAATGAATTGATTATAAACTTCTTCATTGTCTTCTTTCAAATGCTCAATGGGGAATGGTGTGCGGATACCAGCAACCACATCTTCGCCCTGTGCATTCATAAGATATTCGCCATAAAGCTTTTTCTCGCCGTTAGCAGGGTCACGAGTAAATGCAACGCCAGTTCCGGAAGTTTCGCCCATGTTGCCAAACACCATGGATTGAATGTTAACTGCTGTACCCCAGTCTGAGGGTATGTCGTTCATTCTGCGGTAGTAAACAGCTCTTGGGTTCTCCCAGCTGTTAAATACTGCTTCGATAGCGCCTGTAAGTTGTATTCTCGGATCTTGTGGGAATTCTTCTCCCTTTTCCTTTAGATAGAATGCTTTGTATTTTGCAATAAGTTCTTGCAAATCTTCAGCGGTAAGGTCGGTATCTAGTGTAATGCCCTTTTTCTTTTTTAGTTCGTCAATAACTACTTCAAAGAAAGATTTGCCCAGTCCACAAACTACATCACTGTACATTTGTATAAATCTGCGGTAGCAATCATAAGCAAAACGAGCATTGCCAGTCTTTTTTGCAAGACCTTTTACGCTTATATCGTTTAGTCCCAAGTTAAGAATAGTGTCCATCATACCAGGCATGGATGCTCTTGAACCACTTCTAACAGAAACCAAGAAAGGATTTTCTGCGTCTCCAAAAGTTTTACCAGTATCTTTCTCAACTGCCGCCAAAGCGTCAAATATTTCGGCTATGATATTATCATTGATTCTTCTTCCATCCTCATAATACTTGGTGCAAGCTTCTGTCGTGATAATAAAACCTTCGGGAACAGGCATGCCCAAATTGGTCATTTCTGCTAAATTGGCTCCCTTCCCTCCGAACTTTGCCTTGTCTTTGCC
>CAYJBW010000121.1:0-3665 GCA_964368255.1 uncultured Christensenella sp. | reverse complement strand
GAAGTAAGCGCAGAAATCGGCGGTTATTGCTCACACAGCAACGGCCAATGTTTTCTAAGATGCGGTGACACCGTTGTTATGGTGAACGCAACTATGGCAAAAAGCCCCAGAGATGGTATTGACTTTTTCCCATTAGGAGTTGAATTTGAAGAAAAAATGTACGCAGTGGGCAAAATCCCTGGTGGATTCAAAAAAAGAGAGGGTAGACCTAGCGACAAGGCAATACTAACCAGCCGTTTAATCGACAGACCTATTCGTCCACTATTCCCCCACGGCTTTTTTAACGATGTTGCGGTTGTTGCAACAGCGCTAAGCGTAGATACGAATATACCCCCAGAAGTGTTCGGAATGATTGGTAGCAGTATTGCTCTTGCTGTATCTGACATACCATGGAACGGACCTACAGGCTCCGTAGTTGTAGCTTTTGTTGATGGCGAGTACATCATCAACCCAGACACAGAGCAAAGAGAAAAATCCAGTCTTAATCTAACACTAAGCGGCACAAAAGACGCAGTTATGATGGTAGAAGCAGGAGCAAACGAGCTTACCGAAGAAGAAATGCTAAAGGCAATATTGTTTGGTCACGAAGAAATCAAGAAAATAGTAGCTTGGATAGAAGAAATTGTTAAGGAAGTAGGCAAAGCAAAGCAAGATATTGCTCTTAGATTGCCCCCAGAAGCATTAGAAAAAGCTGTTAGAGAATACTCTGTAGAAAAAATCGCTAGCATTTATCAAACATTCGATAGAAGCGAGAGAGAAGTTAATGAAGACAATGTAACTGCAGAAATTATGGCTCATTTTGCTGATATTTTCCCAGACGATATGGGCTATGTTGCTGATGTAGTTTATTCTATGAAGAAAGAATATGTTCGTAAGCGTATTAGCGACCAAAATGTTAGACCAGACGGTAGAAAACTTACCGACATCAGAGATATTTGGTGTGAGGTAGGTATACTTCCTAGAGTTCACGGTTCTGGAGTTTTCACCAGAGGCCAAACTCAAGCTCTAACAACCCTTACTTTAGGTAGTGTTACCGAAGTGCAAAAGTTAGAAGGCATTGATGATGATTCTTTCAAAAGATATATGCACCACTACAATATGCCTCCTTATTCAACTGGCGAAGCAAAGAACATGAGAAGCCCGGGAAGAAGAGAAATTGGACACGGCGCGCTAGCAGAAAGAGCTCTTGAGCCTGTGCTACCGTCTAATGAGTCTTTCCCCTATGCAATAAGAACAGTTAGTGAAGTAATATCCAGTAATGGTTCTACCAGCCAAGCAAGTGTTTGCGGTTCTACCCTAGCACTAATGGATGCAGGCGTGCCAATCAAAGCACCAGTAGCAGGCATTGCAATGGGACTAATTAAAGATGAAAGTAGCCACAAAATATCCGTTATGAGCGATATTCAAGGACTAGAAGACTTCTATGGCGATATGGACTTCAAGGTAGCAGGCACAGCAGAAGGCATTACCGCTATCCAAATGGATATAAAAATTAAGGGTATTGACGAAGAAATTTTGCGCACAGCACTTGCACAAGCCAAAATAGGCAGACTACACATTTTGAGCAAGATGTTAGAAGTTATACCAGAGCCAAGAAAGGAACTAAGTCTTTACGCTCCCAAAATTGTTAGTTTTGAAATAAATCCTGACAAGATTAAAGAGGTTATTGGAAGTGGCGGAAAGGTAATCAATAAGATTATTGACGAAACTGGCGTAAAAATTGACATTGACGACACAGGCAAAGTGTTTATCACCAGCGTAGATGCTGATATGGGCGCACAAGCTAAGAAGATAATTATGGCTATAGTAAAAGACCCCGAAGTTGGTGACGAAATCGAAGGTCCAGTAGTGAAAATTATGACTTTCGGCGCTTTTGTAGAAATCGCTCCCAACAAAAACGGTATGATTCATATTTCCAAACTTAGCAAAGACAAAGTTGACAAAGTTGAAGATGTACTAAATGTTGGCGACAGAGTTAAGGCAAAAGTTATCAAAATCAGTGAAAAAGGTATTGATATGCGCCTTGTTGCTAAACTATAATTTATCTTTTATCAAAAAAAATTAGGGACTGAAAATTTTCAGTCCCATTTTTTATCTTTTGCGTGCCCTTTCTACAAACTTTGCCACTCTATCTCTCTTAAATGCCAGTGTGGTACTTATTGTTCCTATTGCCATACCTATATAAAAACTTGTTCTCATAATAAAATCCTCCAATGCTAGTATTAGCAAAATAGGATATTATTTATTTGGTAAATATTGTTATTCCTTTCTAAGAACATCAGTAGTAAAGTTCTCATTTTCCAAATCAAGATGTTCAAAAATTATGTTATTTACTTGGTGTGTTATGGCGTTTTCTAAATTCTCTTTGGTTCTTACCGTCCAAGAAAGCATATGTACATTACCTTTTTTGTTAAAGTTCTTATTTGCTGTAGACAAATTATTTACATTGTAAGCTACAAAATCAGGCTTCATTGCTTTGTAGCAAAGTTTTGTTAAGAACAAAACTTCGTTACTAGAAAGTGTACCGCGCAAAAACTCTGGCGCGTGCTTTCTGAACCATATTATTGTCATTGGATTAAATGCTTGCACGGCAATAAAACTTTCTTTACCTTTGATAAGTTCAAGTACGGCTCTTTCTAGTCGGTAGTTAAGGCCAGCGAATTTTAGTTCAAGCAGTATCCCTACTTTACCTTCAGCAATTTCCATAAGCTCAGAAAATAGCGGAATATGTTCTCCGTTAGGTAAAAGGTACTTGTCCGACTTTATGTCATCTAAAGTAAGGTCAGTAATTTTTACATTAACGCCACATACTCTTTTTAGCGTAAAATCGTGAAAAACAACTACCTCTCCGCTTTTTAACAAATGAACATCAGTTTCTATATTGTATCCCTTTGCAATCGCGTTATAGAATGACGCCATAGAATTTTCTGTCATTGTGTCATTGTGCAAGCCCCTGTGGGCTATTGGTCTTTGGTACAGCCACATTTTTACCTCCAAGTATTTTTATTAAAATCCAAGATTTTTGTTTATCATAAGTATATACACATTCCTGTTGTTAGTAGGGTGGTGCAAAATCACTGTCGCCTTGCAAATGGTGTCTAAACTGTTGCAATAGCTACAAACGCCACTATGCGCGCAAGGTGTTTGTTTGTGCAATTTTACACAGTTTGGGGGAGCGGCAATATTGCGCGTTCTGTCAATTCCTTCGCTAATTCCGTCCACAAGTTTGTTTATCCCACATATAAAAATTGTGTTCTTGGGGCCGTTTAGTATCTCGCCAACTCGGTTGGCTCTGCCGTCTATGTTTATTAGTTCGCCAGTTTTGCTCACCGCATTGCTACTACAAATATACCAGTCGGCAGTATGCATCTTAAGCATAAGCAAATCTTTGTCAATATCGGTTCTTATGTCTCTATGTAACAAATCATAGTCAAGAAGCTTTAGCGCATCAAGCAGACCGCACTCAATTACGCTACGACTGCCGCCAAAGCCAATACTACTTTTTTTGGGTATAAGGTTGATAACAAACTCAATTGCTTCCTTGCAATCTTCAAAATACTCGAAACAAAAACCACGCTTGATAAAATTCGATTTTACTTTGTCAATATCCATTTAATTCCTTATTTACACGATTATATTAGTCAATATATTATATTATACAATAA
>CAYJBW010000120.1:0-3720 GCA_964368255.1 uncultured Christensenella sp. | reverse complement strand
AAATGAATTGTACCAAGACCGTACCAAACAATTAAAAATGCCCTAAAAACACCCTAAAACAAAGAAAAACTGCCCGAAATGAGCAGTATTTTTCTATGGTGGAGATGAGGGGACTTGCACCCCTGTTCTTACTTGGTCAAAGAAATCTTTCTACATACTTAGCTTAATTGAAAAGGTGTCGAAAGTGTTGTTCAAATAAGCAAACCAACTCTTTACCTAGTCCCTAATACAATTCTAGTCCCGAGACACCTACATAGAATCGTTCTCTGCTAACACACACCGGAGCAAGGCTCGCAGACCTTCCCTGTCCGACGGCTACCATTAAGCGGCAGCTAACTCTAAATTATTATCTCTAGCGTTTAGTTTATT
Source organism: uncultured Christensenella sp. (assembly GCA_964368255.1). Lineage (GTDB taxonomy): Bacteria > Bacillota > Clostridia > Christensenellales > DTU072 > CAG-1782. The sequence continues at coordinate 3,351 of CAYJBW010000120.1, read as the reverse complement.
TTTTGCGTTTTAACGAAATCGCAACTTCGGTATGCTTAATCGCCCCTTGCAAGCAAGTCGAATCTAAAACATCCCCTTGCCTATTTAGAGTAACTATATTATATGCTTTTCACTAATTTTTGTCAACTTTATTTTCATTATACAATCTTTGCATAATATTGACAAATATACGGGAATATAGTACCATATAAAGGTAATTGGATAAGACATGTTGATACTAATATTTATTAGCGCCATTGCAGGCATTGTGGGAACAGGTGTTGGCGGCGTTGTGGGAGTTTTTTTTGGCGCAAAACCAAAGACGCTAAACGGTGTACTGGGTTTTGCATCTGGAATTATGCTTAGCATAGTTTGCTTTGATTTATTGCCGGAAGCGTTGTTTATATCAAAGAATATTTTCTTTGTTGTTGCAGCAACACTTGGCGGTGTGTTAATGGTAATGCTCTTGCGCCTTTTTGTTGACAAAAAAAATAACAACTCCACAAGTGACGACTTATTAGTTAACAAAAGCAACGAAATATCACTTAATGCGACAAACAAAGCGTCCCTTTACCGTGCAGGTATAATTATGTTTTTAGCAATTTCTCTTCATAACTTCCCAGAAGGTATGGCAATTTCTTCGGGTGGATATGAGAACCAAACTAGCGGCATAATGATTGGACTACTTATTGCCTTGCACAACATACCAGAAGGCATGAGTATAGCTTCTCCGCTAATTGCAGGCGGTATGAAAAGAACCAAAGCAGTATTACTTACTGCGTTAAGTGGTGCTTTTACATTGCTAGGTGGTATTGTCGGATATCTAATAAGTTCCTTTAGCCCGCTTTTTCGTGCGCTTAGTGTTGCTTTTGCTGGCGGAGCCATGTTAGATGTCACCTTTGGAGAACTGCTACCCGAAGCCATGAATTTAGGCAAAGGCTATGTTACATCGTTTTTTGTCATTGTGGGAATCATTATTGGTCTAATACTTACTACCATACTGGGATAAAATGCCCATAAAAACTAAAGGAGAAAGACAAATGCCGCAAAGTTACCCTATTATTTATGTTATGGGCGGGCTGATGGCCGCCGCCATAATATGTATGTGTACTTTTTTTATTGTTAAATCTTTTGCCCGGGCAAAAGCAATAGGAATGGACAATAAAAAACTCAAGGAAGCTATCAAGAACAGCGCAATTTTTTCCATAGTTCCCAGTATCCCTATTGTTATTGGCATCGGCATTATGATGCAATATCTAGGACTGGCAATCCCTTGGATACGGCTTACGGTAATAGGCGCCCTGCAATATGAACTTATAGCAATGGACCAGGTGGGCATAACTACAGCACAAAGTTCCCCTGCACTAATAGCAACAGCAGTTACTGTAATGACAATAAGCATAATAAGCGGTCCACTTTTTAACGCTATATTTTACAAAAAATATCAAGGCAAGCTAGATGATTTGCAAAAAAAGAACTCCAAACTTATGAATACAATAACAGGCGCACTACTTGGCGGATTACTCGCTGGCATGCTTAGCGCTATCCTAGTAGGCGGTATTTTTTCAATCGGAAATCCAGTTGCCAACGCTGGCGGTTCATTTGCTTACGGCGAAGTTATACTAATTACCTTGGCTGCAAGCGTGGTAATTATGGCCTTGTGCGGTGTAATAATGACGGTATTCAAGCAAAAATGGATAGAAAGTTATGCCTTGCCCCTTACCATATTAGGTTCGCTTGCAATAGCTTATGCTTTCGTGCCTGTTTTTGCTGCTTAGGAGGAAAATATGAAAAAAACAACTACTAATCAAAGTAGAGAACAATATAATCATTCCATTCACACACTTGGCAGAATATTTACTTATTCTTCCTTAGCCTTGATGCTACTTGTGCCTGTCTTTTATTGTATTGCGGCGCGCGTTACTCCAGACTGGAAAGTGCTAGCTTCTACCATACCCTTTTTGCTAGGTTACATAGCAATTGGACTAATAGAAGCAATAAGCTATGCCCCGCTTCTTGGTACTGGCGGACAATACCTTAGCTTTATTACCGGCAATATTAGCAATCTAAAATTACCTTGCGCAATAAACGCGCAAAACATCGCAAAAACAGAGCAAGGCAGTGAAGAACAGGAGTTACTCACCACAGTTAGTATCGCCGTAAGCAGTATAGTAACTACGGTAATAATACTAATTGGACTTATCCCACTTGTTATTTTCCAATCAGAAATTGTTAATGTACTTAATCCTATCTCACCCTATGTCATTCCTGCAATATTTGGCGGACTTACCCTTGTGCTTGCCGCTAAATACTTCAAAATAGCGATAATACCCTTTGCTCTATGCATAATTATTGCTGTCGTGGGCAACTTAGCAGGCTTCGGTAGCGCTCTAAGTCAGTCTACTATGATAATAATAGGCATGATAGTCAGCGGAATATCCACTACTATTTTGTACAAGAAAAAAGTTATATAAATAAGACTATTGCCAATAAGTTTTGCTAACAAGTGGCACTATGTGTTGCTTGCGTTGCTATTGACAATAACTTTTTTATGACTTATAATGTTTTAATCAGTACAATATATAAGGAGCAAAAAATATGCTTGGAGCTTTAACATTTACCGTTCTTGACTGGAACTCTTCTCTGCTTGATTTGACTATGCGGTTAGTTGTCGCTACAATTTGTGGGTTTATAATTGGCTTTGAAAGAAAAACACGCTCCAAAGAAGCAGGCATTAGGACTCACGCCATTGTTGCGCTTGCTGCTGCCCTGATGATGCTTATTTCTAAGTATGCTTTCGCAGACACAAGAACTGGTGACAGCGCTCGTGTGGCAGCTCAAGTTGTATCTGGTATAGGCTTTTTGGGAGCAGGCATTATTTTCTACCGCAGAGATATGCTACACGGTCTAACAACTGCTGCTGGTATATGGGCAACTGCTGGCATAGGTATGGCTATAGGTGCAGGAATGGTTGCTATCGGCGTTATTTGCACAATAATACTTCTCGTATTGCAAATTTTCTTACATCGCCCAATTAGACTTTTCCGCGGTCGTATTGTTACTATTTTGCGCATGTATGTAAAGCTAGAAAATGAAGAAACAGTGGATACTATACACTACATGTTTTCTGCAAAAAAGTTTTTGAAGTTCAAAACAACCAACAATAATGGCGATATCTTTGCAGAAATAGAACTGTTCACCGACAAAATTTTTACTACCAAAGAACTTTACGAAATCATTAGTAACAATCCTTTTATTATAAATTTGGAGAGAACGGACGAAATTTAATAAAAATATACTTTAATATTCTATAGATATTCCTTGCTGTTGTGGCAAGGAATTTTTTTTGTTCATATTATACTAAGAACACAT
>CAYJBW010000119.1:0-3761 GCA_964368255.1 uncultured Christensenella sp. | reverse complement strand
GCATTGAGCACACCTATGAAAATAACAATTTCGCACAAATGCTCCTAATTATTAGCAAACTCAACCGTAGCGGTGGCAGATATGTATCGAATGTTGCATTAACTGATGTTTATGTAGTAAAGGGCAAAAGCAATCAAAAATTAGATTTTTTACCGAATAATGTCAAAGTAATGTCATTTGCAGAATTTATTAAACAAATAAAACTTACCAAGCTAGATTTGCTCACCGATAGTATTGATTGTGATGAGCTTATTGGTAACTTTGAAAGCAACAAAGAGTGGTACATAAAGTACCAAAAAGACCATGTTATGTTGCACAAAATCGAGCAGTTTATTTATAAAGATAACTTTGAATGCAGCGTGGACTTTCCCGTAATCCAGTATTTTTGTGCGGTGGGCGAAAAAAAGACATACCGCTTTTATGACCCAGTTCTTAACGGAATTTTTACCCGACACCCATATAGAGTTAATAGGGGGAGCAATAGCTATCTTCCTAGCGATGCGTACGAACAAGCGATAGAGGAAAGTGAAAGCAGAGTTTTTGCCAATATAAAGCGCAGCTTTGCACCCAAAAAGGTAGAAGTAACAATAAAGGAAACATACAATTATATAGTTTCTTACAAATTTTTGGGCAAGTTTGTTGACAACAAAATAGATTTTACCATTTATGAGGAAATAATAGCCGACAAGAGTTTTGAAAAGAGTATAAAAATTAACAGAGAAGCCATAAATATCGACCTAAATGGAGCGATTATGCGCTACTATAATAGTGACCTACTTTCAATGGCGCTTAAAGCTATGAGCAAGTTTAATTTTGGCTACAAATCTGATATAATAGTAGAAGAAGAAAATGTTACTATAAAAGAAAATGATATAATACACCTACCCAAAAAGTATTATGAAGAATTTATTAAAGAAGACAAAGTTGTGCAAGGCAACATAATTGTAAATAAAGGCAGTATGTTCATTCCCACCACAAGTAAGTTTGATAACAATTTGTTTGCACAAAAAATTACTTTGCCCGTTGTTATAGAAAGGAAGATATGATAAAAGCCGTACTTATGGATATTGATAACACCTTATTAGACTTTAACGAGTGTGCAAGGTGGGCGATGAAAAAAAGCTATCAAGATTTTGGTTTAGCTTACAAAGAAAGTATGTTTGCTGTGTTCACTGCAACCAATGACTTTTTGTGGGGAGAAATAGAAAAGGGCAAGCTAACAAGAGATGGACTTTTGCAAGTTAGGTGGAAAAAAATTTTTGAAAAGCTAAATATAGATTTTGACGGCATTACCTTTGAAGACCGCTTTAGAACTTATATTGAACAAAGTGGACACAAAGTAAAGGATGCAGACACTATTATGGACTATCTAAAAGGCAAGTATGCAGTTTATGCAGCGTCAAACGGCTTTGAAAGGCACCAAATAGGCAGACTTACTGTCGCAAATCTCATTGATAAGTTTGACGGAATTTTTGTATCGGAAAAGGCAGGCTATTCCAAACCCCAAAAGGAGTTTTTTGACTACTGCATGCAAAGAATGGGCGAAGTTAAAAGGGAAGAGATTATTATTATTGGCGATTCTATCCATGCTGATATGAAAGGCGGTATTGACTATGGCATAAAGACATGCTATTTTGATTATAAGAACACTAACAACTGTCACTTAAAAGTAGATTACACCATAAAAAAATTATTGGACATATACAAAATTTTATAAAAATATTTGATTTCTTATTATGGTAGGATTATAATAAAAAACGGAGGCTTATGTTTACTCTAACAAAAGACGATGCAGTAGTTTTTATTCCTGACGGAACTAAAGAAAGTGATGCGCTTGCAAGAACTACAGCTTTAGCCATTGCCGCCCATCAAGACGACATAGAGCTTATGGCGTACGATGCTATAGCCAGGTGCTTTGGTAGTAACAAAGACTGGTTTACCGGCGTTGTTGTGTCGGATGGGGCAGGGAGCGCCAGAAGCGGTATTTATGCCGATTTTAGCGACGAAAAAATGAAAGAAACGCGGATAATTGAACAAAAGAAAGCCGCATTTGTTGGGGAGTATTCCGCCCAAATAATGCTTAACTACACTTCAAGCGAAGTTAAGGATAAGAGTAACCAATGTATTATACAAGACTTGCAAAAAATCATTCTTGCCACAAAGCCCGAAGTTATTTATACCCATAATTTGGCGGATAAGCACAGTACACACTGCGGCGTAGCTATCAAAACAATAACCGCTATTAGAACATTAGAACCCAAAGACAGACCCAAAAAATTACTTGGTTGTGAAGTATGGCGCGACCTTGACTGGGTATGCGACAACGAAAAAGTGTTATTAGATAATAGCGCGCATCCCAATTTAGCTAAAAGTTTAATAGGCGTTTTTGACAGCCAAATAATTGGGGGCAAGCGGTATGACTTAGCCATTGCAGGCAGGAGAGTAGCTAACGCAACATACTCATCTAGCCACGCTGTGGACAAAACGGACGCAGTAATATATGCCATTGATCTAACTCCGCTTATTATTGACACAAGTATGGATATAAAGGAATATATTTTAGGATATATAGACCGTTTCAAAAAAGATGTAGCAACAAAAATCGAATTATTATTAGGAGAGTAGTATGGATTACCGCAATACCTTAATGTGGGAAGAACTAAATCAAGCACCCAAAGTAGTAAATGAGTGCCTAAGAAACAACAAAAATGTAATAACCAAAGTTGCAGAAATTGTAATAACAAACAAAATAAAAAGTATTTATGCGGTGGCTAGGGGCACTAGCAATCACGCGCTAATATTTTTTAAGTACGCATTAGAAACACTGGCAGGAATACCCGTTACATTAGGGGCAATGAGCGTAGTAACTCTTTACGAAAGCAAATTAAACCTTGAGGGGAGCTTAGTTATTGGTTGTAGCCAAAGTGGGAAAGCGGTGGATGTGTGCGAAATACTAAAGATTGCAAACAGCCAAAATGCAACTACGGTTGCAATAACTAACTACAGTGACAGCCCTATGGCTAAGGAAGCAAATTATCATATAAATTTGTCTGCCGGCGAAGAAAAAAGCGTGGCAGCTACCAAAACCTTTACTAGTCAGCTAGCTGTCTTGCTTAGTTTAGCCGCAACAATTGCCAGCAGAGTAGATATACTAACCCAACTAGATAACTTAGCTAATGATTTGCAAGCAAATAATAAGTCTATTGACGAAGTAAGTACGATAATGGCAAACAAATTTGCGGATATTAAAGACGGTTTTGTTCTATCTCGTGGCATATCTTACCCAATTGCTTTAGAATCTGCGCTAAAACTACAAGAAACCTCTTACATAACAGTCAAAGGTTACGCAACTAGCGACTTTTTTCACGGGCCAATGGCTATGGTGAACAAAAATACTCCAGTAATTATTTATGCCCCATACTACCGTGGCAGTGAAAAGATAAGTCAGAATGTGTTTAATGACCAAGTAATTGGCATTGACAAAATGCTTAGCCTTGAAGCTAGAGTGCTATTAGTCACCGACTGCACAGTGCTTGCGTCTAAGTACAAACAAAGTTTAGAAGTAGCTCAATTATCCCCAAGCGACAGTCAATATATGTCAATATTTAAGTTCGCTTTGTTTGCGCAAATGTTTGCTTGCAAAGTAAGCTGTTTTATTGGAAACAACCCCGATAGCCCAAGAGCGTTAAAAAAAGTTACCATAACAAAATAAATACTTGTAATATTATTGACATTACTTGCAAAAGAAAATATACTAAGAG
>CAYJBW010000118.1:0-3815 GCA_964368255.1 uncultured Christensenella sp. | reverse complement strand
CAAGATTATGATATATCCACAGCATTATTTAGTGTGGGCGAAGAAAAATTGAGACATATGCAAAATAAGTATGGTGGCTACTGGAGATATGACGGGCTGTTAGATTATTGCTATTTGGTAAATCCATATTTTCCTAATGAAAAAATGGTAGAAAAAATGAAAAATGAATATGATGTTTTGATGCGCCAATACCCATCGGGATTGAGTATTCAAAACCTTAACGCAGGCAGAATGTTTGGTGTGGATGCTGACAAATTGCTTGTCGGTAACGGCGCGGCAGAGATAATTAATGTTTTACATCATGTAATAAAAGGAAGACTGGGTGTGTGCGTGCCTACTTTCAACGAATATATAAGATGTTTTCCTGAGTGTGAAATAGTAAAGCTAAACACTTCTTTAACTGACTACAACTACGATGTTGATATATTGCTAAATCATATCGATAAAGTTGATAACATGGCTATTATTAACCCCGACAACCCAAGCGGAAGTTTTATTGAATATGAAAACATAATAAAAATTATTGAAAAGTGCCAACAGCAAAACAAACTTCTTATTGTTGACGAATCATTCATTGATTTTGCACACAAAGACATAAGATATACACTAATTAACGATGATATTTTGGAAAAATACAAGAATTTGATAGTTATTAAAAGTATAAGCAAATCATACGGCATACCAGGACTACGGCTGGGCATAATGGCTTGTGGCGATAAGGGAATTATTCAGAAGATTAGAGAAAATATGGCAGTTTGGAATATCAACTCTTTTGCAGAGTACTTTTTGCAAATTATTACTTTGTATCAAAAAAATTATTTTCTAGCATGTGACAAAATTGTGCAAGAAAGAGAGTTTTTAAGTGCGGAATTGCGAAAATTAGGCTATAAAGTATACGATTCTCAAGCGAATTTTATTATGGTCAAACTTAATAAAAACAGCACAAAAGTTGCAATAGATTTGCTTGAACAGCGAAATATACTTATAAAAGATCTCTATCGAAAAGACACTTTTGACAAACCAGAATATATAAGACTTGCGATAAGAGACCGTCAAGATAACAAACGAATAATAGAAGTATTAAAGAATAAAGGACAAGAAAATGAAAATAATAACAGATAAAGATATTAAGGCTTTGGGAATACCCAACATAGATTTTTATAACTGGGTACAACTGATGATAAAAAACAAAGATAAATCGCGTTTGCCAGCAAAGATAAGTATGAAGCAACCCAATCATATTTTTTATAATGTTATGCCATGTATATTAGAAGAGTTTGGCGTTGCAGGCATCAAAGTTGTAAATAGATACCCTAAGCGGGATCCGTCAATAAAGGCCGAATTGTTGTTATATGATTATGCAAGTGGTGATTTGCAAGCAGTAATTGATGCTACTTATATCACAAGAATGCGCACGGGTGCTGTTGCCGCACATTCTATTTTGCTGTTTGCTAAATCAGACTATTCGTCAATAAGTTTTATAGGCTTGGGGGATACTGTTAACGCAACAGCAGAAATTTTGTTTAATTTAATTGAGCCTAGGAAGCTTACAGTGAAGCTATATAAATATAAAAATCATGCGGAAACTTTTATTGAAAAGTTCAAACATTATAAGAATTTGTCTTTTGTGATTTGTGATACTTATGAAGATACCATAAAAGGGAGCGATGTCATTGTGTCAGGAGTAACCTATGCTGAAAAGGATTTTTGTGACGATTCTTGCTATAAAGAAGGTTGCTTGGTTGTACCAATTCACACTTTAGGATTTCAAAATTGTGACTTATTTTTTGATAAAGTGTATGGTGATGATTATTCTCATGTTTGTGATTTCAAATATTTTAATAAATTCAAATATTTTGCCGAAGTATTTGATGTTGTGAATGGGATCAAAGAGGGACGCAAAAATGACAAAGAGAGAATTATGGTATATAATATAGGCATAGCGATACATGATATTTATTTTGCATATAACCTATACAATAAAATAAAGCAACAACAATATCTGTAATGCAAAAAAATTATGGGATTTCAACAGAATAAGATAAAAAAGAGTTTTATTTATAAATACTATTCGGAGGGAGCAAGTTGGAACTAGCAGTTGCAGGAACAGAGTATGTAGGTATGGATGTGCGCGTATCCTTTGCATAGTCGGATGCTATGTTGCCTTAATCTGCATTGATGAGAAAAGTTGAGATAATGTGGAAGGGAATTTCTTCCCTATACGAAGATGGTTTGCAACAGATTATGTAATAAAACTTGGCATTTAGGCATGATTTGGATATGATAAATATAGCGTGTATTTAGGTTTGTTATGTTGACTGTATAAAATGTTTGACTATGAATTTCTTGTTTGATATAGTCATACTGAGCAAAATGGGATTAGCCGTGAAATGCTAATTTTGGATATATATAAGGATAATTGATATGAACAAGTTGAATATAGAGAATTTGTCGAAAGATAAAGAATATGCAATGGGAATTGAAAAAACCTATCCTAGGATTTTGGTTATTAGTCACAACGCGTTTAATGAAAATAATAATATGGGCAACACATTAATGAGCTTTTTGCATGGTTGGGACAAGAAATCAATTGCTCAATTATATTTTGTGCCAAGTAGCCCAGATTTTGATTTTTGCAACAGATATTTTTGTATTACAGACTATGATATTGCGAGAAGTATACTTAAAAAAGGTTTTCCAGGCAAAGTAGTTTTTGAAGGGGAGATTAAAGAACAGCACGAAAATGTTCATTTGCGTGTTAGAAGCAAAAAGGGACTGCCTATTGTTAAATTTTTACGAAATAGTGTGTGGAATACGAAAAAATGGAAGACAGAGCGTCTTTATAATTGGATAAAAGATTTTAACCCGGAAATAGTCTTTTATGCGGCGGGGGACTATAACTTTTCCATGAAACTTGCTATGCAAGTAAAGAAAGATTTTAATATCCCTATGTTTGCCTTCTTTGGCGACGATTACTATTTGGTAAAGAACCATAAATTTTCTATATTTGGTCAACTAAACCAATGTAAATTTAGAAAGACATTCAAAAAGTTTTTTGACGAGTTGGATTACTATATAACGGCAAGCGATAAAATGGAAAATAAATATAAAGAACTATTTAATAAAGAAGGTAAGGCTATGATGCGCCCCGCAGAAAGATTGGCTGAGCCACTAGAGAGTGAAAAAATCGTAGTGTCGTATGTTGGCAACATAGGTTGCGAAAGGTGGCGGTCTATAGTTGAACTAGGCAATTGTTTGGCGGATTTGGGCTTGGAACTAGATGTATATGCAGCGGAAAAAAGAAAGCCTTTGTTAAAAAAAGTGACTAATAAAAGAGGAGTAAATTTCCATGGTGGGATACCTTTTGCACAGGTTAAGGAAGTTATTGCAAGAAGTACCATAGTTGTTCACCTTGAAGCAATGACAAAAAAAATGGGGGAGCTTGTAAGATATTCTATGTCTACAAAAATACCGGATTCTCTATGTAGCGGTGTTTGTTTGCTGGCTTATGGGCCTAGTGATGTTGCGTCAATAGAATATTTGAAAGAAAACAATGCTGCTTGTGTGGTAACAGATAAGTCACAATTAAAAGGTACAATAAAAGAACTGATAGAAAACGAGCAATTGAGAAAAACCTATATTGCCAATGCAACAGTGCTTGCATCAATTAGACACGATAAAAGTATAAACGAAGAAGAAATCTATCAAGCTATTAAAAAGCTAGTTATACACGAACGCAAAATTACCAAGGTGTTACAAATTAACAATGTATACGCAAAAGGCAGTACAGGCAGAATAGTTAAAGATATCCACTC
>CAYJBW010000117.1:0-3821 GCA_964368255.1 uncultured Christensenella sp. | reverse complement strand
TGATAGAAATATAGATGAACTTTCCGGTGGGCAAAAACAGAGAGTTTCTATTGCCAGAGCTTTGGTAAAAAAGCCCGAAATAATAATGGCAGACGAGCCAACGGGCGCGCTAGATTCTGCCACCGGCAAACAAATCTTTGAAACATTAAAAAAACTTTCTATTGACAAACTAGTTATTGTTGTATCCCACGACAGGGATAGCGCAGAAACATATGGTGACCGTATAATAGAGCTTGCAGACGGTGTTATTGTTAGTGACATTATAAACAATAAGGAAGATTTTGATAAAATACAACAATCGACCAAAGACAATCCTAATAAAGATTTTACCCTTAAAAAAAGCAAACTTCCCTTAAAAAATAGTTTCAAAATAGGTCTTTCCGGATTAAAAAATAAAAAGATTAGGTTAATTCTTTCTGTTTTCCTTTACTTTATCGCCTTTACTGTTTTTGGATTAGGCATAACTTGCACTACTTTTGACCAATACACTATACAGTACAACACCTTAAAAATGAATGGAGAAAAGACTATCAAAGTTCAAGCGCAAATGGGTTTTTATGAAAGTTTAACAGGAGATACGTCATATCCTTTTTTAAGCTCCGGATTTAGTAATGAACAAATACAAAAAATCGAGCAGATAACCGGCAACAAAACAATGAGTTTGTATGTTGACGATATTGACAGTCGCATAACTTTTGACTTTTTTGACAGTTTAGAAAGTGAGCCGACCTCTAACTACTATACAACATATTTAACGAATTTTATGAGAGTCCCTGACGAATCTACCGCTAATTTAACTGCTGTTGCAAGCGGTAGTAGTATTCCTGACAAAGACGATTTTAGTAAAATAGCAATATCGGATTGGGTTGCTGACAGTTTTGTGGATTTCGGCTTAAAAGATTCGTCCAAGCCTATAAACAGTTATGAAGATTTGCTCGGCGAAAAAATTGTATTAGAAGCTGGCAGTGATAATTTGGAATTCATAATATCGGGCGTTTACAAAACCGATGTTGACAAAAACAACTATACAAAATATAAAGATAAAACAAACATAACCGGAGTTGACGAAAAAATCCTTGACGGGCGCAAAAACCTTGTGATGTCCATGGGTTATGTCTGCTCCAACTTTTCGGTGCAAAATAATGAAGAAGGTATATCGCAAATTGCCTTAAACCCTTACGGTAGAAGTTGTTGGGATATGAGTGTCAATGGTAGCGGCAGACAACTGCTGTCTTTTGCTTACAAGCTGTCATCTTTGAATAACGAAACAATCCACACTGTGGACGGGCGCACACCGGACGAACTGCAACAAAACGAAATAGTAGTAAGCGCAAGTTTCTTAAATACATCGCTAAAAACAGAAACAGAAATAACTAATTATTTTAATGCTCTAGAACCGTCATCAAAGACCGTTACTGTGTCGTATTGCAACAAGTATGTGGGTACTTTTGTTATTGCTGGCATAATTTTTTCGGAAAACAACTCTATCTACCTTTCCGATAGTGGGTTTGATGCTTTCTTAAACGCAAAAAACACTACATCTAATTTGTATATAGACTTAAATTATCACATGTTTGGAAAAAATGCAGAAAGTTCCTGTTATATTACTTTTGGCTTAAAATCATCGGAATATGATTTATCCAAATTAAACATATACTGGGGCGCAGGTAATGCTCCCAAAACACAACTTGAAGATAATGAAGTAATACTAGATGCGTCAAGCATTTTTGGAATCAATGCTAAAAACGAAAGTGAAGCAAAACAAAAATTTGATGCAATGTCAAAAAATATGGTTTTGGGAAGACATTTCACATGGGAAGACAAAATATCATCAGGTAAAGAAATCAAGGTAGTAGGTATATACTTCAGTGATTTATCTTCTTGGGGATGTCATTTATTAAGTGACGAAGTTTTTGCTTACGCTCAACAGTTAGTCTCTGCTCCTTTTTCTCTAATGGTCAAGCTATCTGATAACTGGAGCAAAAATAAAGAGCTTTTTGACTATTTGGAGTCTAGCGTGCAAGAAGAAAACGGTATTTATACAAGAATGCAACCACTCACTTCTATAAGCTCATTACTGGATGTTGCTGACACTTGGGTTTATGGTTTGAGAAATGCTTTTTTATACGCATCGATTGCTTTTAGCGTGTTTGCTTCGCTTTTGTTAATGAATTATATCGGAAACAGTGTTGCCGATAAGAAAAGAACCATTGGAGTACTTCGCGCAATAGGAGCAAGACGCTCTGACATATTCAAAATTTTTCTTTGTCAAGGACTTGTCATTGGCTTAATAAATTTTGCTCTTTCTTTCCTTGCGGTAGTAATAGTAAGTGTAGTTATTAACAGCGTATTAACTCTTTCCGTGCTAAACCCCGGCATCATACATGCTCTGCTTATGTTAGCGCTTTCACTTGGCGTTGTTACCGTCGCCACGCTAGTACCAACCTACAAAATAGCTATGAAACCACCTATTGACGCCATAAACAATCGTTAATTAGTGTTTTGTGAGAAACAATTTAGTCTATGATATAAATTTTTTGTTATGAAAGTTTATCTTAAGTCTGTCCATTATGTTCTTTTTATTGTTCTACATCCTTCAAATTAAAGATACTATTTTCAAGGCGCAAAAAATGAATAACTTGTTTGAATAAGTTTTTGTTAGAATCATAACAATTTATATAAAATAGATTGACAAGTATAGATATGATAATATACGATATATGTATGATTATCGATATGAGGTAGTACAAATGAACCCATCTTTGATTTTTAAGGCATTAGGTGATGACAACAGACTTAGAATAATTGAAATATTAAAAAGCGGAGAAAAATGCGCTTGCGATATTTTAGATGAGTTGCACATTGTACAATCTACACTATCTCATCATATGAAAAGTTTATGCGAAGCTGAGTTAGTAAACTCCCGGAAGGACGGGAAGTGGGTGCATTATTCATTAAATAAAGAAACATTACAAGGGGCATCGGCATATTTACAAAGCATAAGTGTTGCAAATAGTAATCAAACCAATACATTTGGCTGTTAAGAATTTAATTATAAGATAAAATAACATTATTATTATTTTTTACACATTATATATGAGTATATGCTCATATAAGTATTTAGGAGGAGAATAAATGAAAGATGTTTTTAAGGCGTTATCGGAAGAAAGCAGGCTTCGTATATTGTCATTGCTTTTGGATGGAGAAATGTGCGTTTGCAAAATTGAACATTGCCTTGAAATGACACAATCTAATACTTCAAGGCACCTTACAGTGCTAAAAAGAAATGGTATACTTGATAGCTATAAAAAAGATTTATGGACTTACTACCACATAAGCGATAAGTTTATCAAGTAAGCGGTAGAGCAGGACACGCAAGGACAAGTACAACAACAGATGTATATAGCCACTTCCTAAAGTCTAGCGACAAAGAAGCAGCCCAGAAATTGAACAACTTATTCGAATAATAAAACAAGGAAAATAATGACAAAAACCGCTCAAAAAGGGCGGTTTTTTGACTTAAAGTGGCGTTCGATATTGGATTCGAACCAACGGCCTGTCGCTTAGGAGGCGACCGCTCTATCCTACTGAGCTAATCGAACACGACGCAAATTAAATTAGATTTACTTACTCCCTATGGCTTGCAGTCAGGGTGCAAAGTAGGGTGCAAAGTTTATTTTGTTTATTATTTTTCATCTAAAATAGGCTTAAAAGTGGCATTTTTAGACGATTTCAAGGGCTTTTAGACACTTATCTTAATACCCGCTGAACCCTTAGGAGGGGGACGCTCTATCCTGCTGAGCTACGGAAACATATTTTGA
>CAYJBW010000116.1:0-3825 GCA_964368255.1 uncultured Christensenella sp. | reverse complement strand
CATTTTCCAAAATAAATACTGTTAATTTTGTGTTTAAAAGCGCGCTTAGGATATCAAAATTTATTATATCTTTAGGTATTATTATAATAAAATATCAGCTATTGTCAAATAAATTGAGAAAATATCGATAAATTGGTACACTATTTGTATCTTGCCAATATAAATAAAATGTAGTATAATTATTTTGGATAAATAAATAGGGGTGATATGAATAGCAAACTATTCAAAACAATTATTATAATAACACTTGTGCTAACCGTGCTTGTAGGAGCGGCGGCATGTTCGCTAAGGGTTGATGAGAGCAGAAACACAGTTAAGCCCGACATAAAAATGGCGATGGATAACTATGCAAAACTAACCACAAAAAAGAGCGAGTTTAGCGGTAAAATCATTCTAAAATTATTTGGTCAAAAAAACCCAACCGAAAAAGAACCTGTTTCTCACACCATAGGACAGGAAGCCAAACTAGACAGGATACAGAATAACGGCTCCACATATATAGAAGGCACGCTAAGAAGTTGTCATGTTACTAGCGCAGTTGATGGATTGTTACAACTAATTCCCGACAAACTGTTTAGTTCTTTGGGCGGTAGCAGCGTAAATAACAAATCTTCTGTCAAATCATATCTTACAGGCAAGACATATTATTCTTTGGATATGGGGCACAGAAACGGCAACTATAACATAAAGACAACCTACCATAACGGAGAAGCCAACCCACAGCCTTATTGGGCGGCAACTAATGACGAAAGCATAAATGCCTTCCTTACTAACAACAGCATAAATCACAAAGTAAAAATCAGCGAATACTTGATGTTTTCTACCTTTATTGACCTTAGCTCAACAAGCGCAATGGCAGCTTTTGACAACGCTTCCAAGTTTTTGAGCACTGATACCAATTCTTTTGTTTACAATATAGGAGCAAACAGCGAAAAAATCTATCAAATGGTTTTTGATACCATCGCGAAATATATGGACTTCCTTTCTGACGATGAGTATGAAGTGTTTCTGGACATGTACCAAACAATGCTCCCCAAAATGAAAAATTGGGTGAAAGTTGGCAATGCCAGTGTGGATGCTTCAGTGAGCAAAAATAACCTACCCGTGCGTATGAACACAAAAGTTACGGTCTATCTCGACATACCTTTGCAAGATTTGCTTGACATGGTAGACATTTTGGTAGAAAATGAGAAAGAAAACAAAGAAATTAAGTTGCTTCTTAATGGCGCGAATGTGTTTTTGCGGGGGAGAGAGGGAGAAACGGGCAAATTTAGTGCAGATTTTGACATAATTTTGGACGAGAATTTTGTTTATGATGATAACTCTTGCAGTCTAGATGATGTAGAAACTGATATGTTCTTAGATATTGCTGTAGATAATGCTGCCAGGGAAGTTTTTAAGATAGCAGTCAAAAGCTCAGATACTGCCGACAGCAATTTAGAAATAAACAACGATGTAAAAATTTCTGATGGGGATAATTCTTCTAGCGAAGTACCACCAACTACTGGGAATGGAACGGACGAATAATTATCTTACTTGATAGGCTAAGGTAAAAGAGCTTAGCGACAATTATTTTGAATATGTGCAAGGAAGGGAGAGCCAATACTTGGCAATAATTCCCACAGCCCCCGCTACTGTATAGAGATAAAGGTTATACGCCACTAAATAAAGGGAAGGCATACCCGTATTTATACGCTCGAGTCAGGACACTTGTATATAAATATACTATACGGAGGGTATAACCTTATGAAAAAACTCACTAGGGGACTTTTGTCCCTGCTCCTTCTCCTTGCATTTTGCCTGATTTTTACGGGCTGTGGGGACAAAACACCTACTACAATAAATAATGTCGATAGAATTGTTTTTGTAGTAACTGGTCAAGAAATAAATGTATTTTATTCTAATCCATCCTTTGAAAAAGAAACTATTTACCAGGGCGAATGCGAAAACAGCTTAGGCGAACTTATCGATAGGCTTGATAAAGACGGCGTAATGCTTTCTAAGTCTGCCACCACTTCCATGGGCTCTTACTACACCGATGTCGGCAATTTGCAACCTAAAGGAAGTGAATATATTTATTTTTATACCAATTTGACAGCCTATCAAGAGCCAAAAAGCGAGTGGTCCACAAATACTACTTTTGAAGAAAAAGTTCTTTTGGGCGCAAATGTGGGGGCGTCAAGTCTGCCCCTAACTGATGGCGCGATGTATGTTATTTTACTTGTAGGTGGCAACTAAAGTGTCTAAAAGCACAATTTATATAAAAAAGCTGGTGCTTATAGCTTTGCTTGGTGCCAGCTTAAATGCTTTCAAGTTTTGCTTGATGTATTTGCCCAATATAGAAGTAGTCACACTACTTATAGTTGTGTATACTTATGTTTTTGGGATAGGTATTGGTTTCCCTGCCGCTATGGTGTTTTGCACAATTGAAGGTTTTATTTGGGGCTTTAATCCGTCCTGGCTCTTTTCTTATTTCTTACATTGGGGTGTTTTGAGTATTATTGCATACTTTTTGGGGATATTTCGAGTAAAAAAGTCTTTAATAATAGCAACGATAGTGGCGTTATATACCTTTACTTTTGGCGCGCAAAGTACATTTATGTATATGTTGACAGGGGGAGCCGTGGGCAAAACGGGGTGGGAAGACCGCTACATTAAGATGTATGCTAGCGGAGCAATTTATTATGTTACACACATTGTAAGTAATTTTTTCATTCTGCTCTTTGCTTTTGAGCCACTAAAAATACTGCTTGAAAAATTAAAAAAAAGTTATTTGCCCATAAATAAAATAAGTCTTAAGTCCTAATCTAATATGCCGTCACTTATAACAAAATCTACTGCCATATCCTTAAAGCGAACAAATTGTTCTGATGTATTTACTGTGTAAACAAAGGTGTAGCTATTTTTGCTATGCGCTTTTTTTACGGTACTTTCGCTAAGTGCCTTTTGTGATACGCCAATATTGTAGCCTAAAGCTACATATAGATTGGATACAAAGCTATCGGAAGTGAATAATAGCACCCTATAATATGAAGACCTTTTGTGGATTGCTTCTATTACCTTTTTGTTAAAACTACCAATAAACAAATTCTTGTGAGAAATTTTGCCACTAATAAAGGCTAAAAATTCTTCCACTTCGGTGGTGGAAAAGTCTTGCTTAATTTCTACCAAAGCTATCTTTGAGGATGACAAACAGCCTATTAAGTAATCCCTAAGTGTGCATATATAGTAATTGGTTGTTTTATCAATGTCATAAGACACCATAGATGTGTCAATAGGCAGTTTTTTTATATCTTCATAATTGGAGTTTGGGATAGTTATGCTTTTATCTACAAAGGGGTTACTGTTGTGGCTACAAACAAAAACACCGTCTTTTGTGCGCCACACATCGGTTTCCACCCCTGCAAAGTAGGGGGTAGAGCATGCAGAATTAAAGGCATCTATAGTATTTTCCATATAAAGCTTACTATGTCCCCTATGGGCAATAACTTTTGTTTGAGTTGCTGTAGTTCTATCTTGTGAAGTGATTCTGTTTAGGTAGTAAAAGGTCATAAAAGCATAGACAAGTAGCAAAACTACGGCTACCGCTACAAAAGAAATGCGGATTATTATTTTTTTGGTGTCTCTATTTTTTGCCATAGCATAATTTTATAATACTTTTGAAAATAATGCAATATAAATGACAGATGACCAAAGTATTGAAGAATACTTGATATAAATATCAGTCTATGCGAAAAAACTATTGCAAAATGGTATTTAATAATATATAATAGACTTTGACTTTTTGTTCATTATTAGTAATTTGGAGAAACTATGAAAAAGATT
>CAYJBW010000115.1:0-3869 GCA_964368255.1 uncultured Christensenella sp. | reverse complement strand
CTTTTTCTCCTTTGTATAAAAGTCAGTAACTTTCTTGGGCGAATATTCTCTGCTGGTAATTTCTCCGCACATATTCTTGTAACTACAATTATCGCACTCTCCCTTTAATGGCGACTTTGACAAATCTCCGTCCACTAAATATTTCAAATTTTCGCTAATTAACTCTTTTACATAACTTGTTATTGTTTCAAAATCTTCGGACGATAGTACACCCGTTATTTTCTTTATGCTTTTTTCTCCGTCTTTATTTACTAGACTAAATGGTAGCACCTTACTTTCATAGGTCCCCTCAAAATCCTCTTTTGCATCGCCGTCAAGCGCAATATAAATTTCTTGGTCGTCAATCATATGCCCTACAAGTGTATAGTACTTGCCTTCTTTGGTGTAGCCACTTTTTATAGGCAGATAAAATGCGCCCCCTGCCCTGTACCCTTGTTTGATAAAATAGTCTAAGTAAATATAAAGCTGGATTTTGCTACCATAAAAAATCTGCCTAAGTTCGTTGCTAGTCCTACCCGTTTTGTAATCGATAATTACTACATTATCGTTATAAAAGTCCACTCTGTCTATTTTGCCACGCAAGCTAAAAGTTTTGTCTTCTACTTCTATGGTTATTAGGTTGCCTTCATCGCTCCCAAAACCAAACTCAAAATATTTGGCATCAAAAAGGCTTTTTTTATAATTTTCCGTCAAAATGGTCAGTACTCTACGGCACTCATTACATACATTTTTTATGGTGTAGGCATTCATACTATTATTTAGTAGTCCCACATAATCGGGCTTTTTTAGCTCTTTACTTATGGCTGTCTGTATAAGGTCATAATATGATGTCACGCTTCGCAAAATTTTATGATTTTTTTTGAAATATTCTTCCAAAACATTATGGATAAATGTCCCTATAGTACTTGCGCTAAGCTGTCCGTCATCTTCGTCTTTAATTCTTAGCCCATAACTTAGGAAGTGCCTAAAAGGACAATTAAAATAGCACTCAAGCTGACTGGCAGAAGTAAGATATCGTCCTTTGTCATCCCTTTTGAAAACACTAGCTAAATCCACATCTTCTTCATTACTTTCATATCCAAAGTTGTAGCCTTTCTCCGTCAAAAACTCTTGCACGGCTTGTCTATACTCTAAGGGGATTTTGTGGAACATATATTCATAATAGGCATTTTTTTGGTTTACTAAATTATATAACAGTTCTTCTTCGTCATTTAGTTGGTGATATTTATGCAGGTCTTTGGCGCTGAGTTGCAGTAGGTATGCAATTTCTCTTACACCTTCTCCCACGCTTAATTCATCGCCCATTGTTCCAAACAAACTATAACCTATGTACAACCTTTCCGCTTTGGTCATAAGGTCAATGACAACAAATTGTTCAAACCCGTTGCTCTCAAATGGCGAAGGAAAAACATTTATATTATGTTGTTTCATAACTTCGGCATCCATAGCGGTAATTATCATACTGTCACCCTTTTGCACGGGGAAGTGACCTTTGTTTGCCCCCACAACAAAAAGTATTTTTTGCTCGGAAAAACGGCTTTGGTTGGTATTGCCCACAAAAACCACATCTATGTAGCGCGGAAGTAACGAGACGCTCATATCAAAGGTTGCGGACTGAAGCAAGGAAGCAAAATCCATTGTTTCTATATCTTCTTCTCCAATAAGCTCTTCAATTTCTTCCAGTAGCAAGCAAAATGGTTCTACTTTGCTATCAGCAATGAGTTTGTCTTCCGTGCTTGAAGCATTATCTTGCAGTACTTTTTCTATGTCCTTTCTTGTAAGTAGTGACCGCAAAAACTTACAGTGCATACTTACTTTTGCTCTGCTTTTGGGCACTAAACTTAGTTGATTTATTAGTTCTTCTCTTACTTTTTCTGCGCTTTCAAATTCCCCAAGCGTAAAGGGCTTGAGAAAATAAGAATGTTCCAGGTTATACTTTTTTATATAGTTTTCAAAAATTATTATATCTTCAAACTTTATGTTAGCAAAAGGATGATGCAGTAGCTTTATTATGTCGGATTTTTGATAACCACTGGTAATGCAGTCATAAAGTCTAAAAATATATTTAAGCAATATGCTTTCCTTAATATAATATTTCTTCTCCAAAAAGCAAGGTATATCGCATCGCTCAAAAATCTCTGACAGTATATTTAGGTACTCTTCATTGTTGCAAACTAAAGATATATCTTTATAGCGGTATCCTTGATTTTTTACCAAGTAATTGATTTCTTTAGCTACCGCCTTTATTTCTTCATAGGGATTGGTTTCTTCAAAAATTCTAACACAGCCTGTCTTGTCGTCAACCGTTGTTTGGGAAAAGCCAAATAAATTCTTGTGCAAATGTTCGAATGGCTGTTTAATTAACCCGTAATCTTCCCTCGCCGCGACCTTTATATTTTTATCGTTGCAAAAAGCAATAATTTCTTCAATTTGCCTTGATGGAAAGTATTCTCTGTTGGTGCCAAAATTGTCTTTTGTCACACTGAGATTAACTGAGGGGCAATATAGCAGTAATTCTTTTATCAAACTCATTTGTTGACTAGAATATATATTGAAACCAAGAAAGTATATGTGACTATTATTTATTTCGTTTTTTTCCTTTATAATGTCTATCAAGGAATCTATTCTAGTTATAGTATCAGTGTACTTTTCACGCAAAGCAACTAGATACTTTTCATAAATTAGCACAATATCGCTTAGTTTGTCTTTGGTTGCTCCTTCAAAGTGTGCAAGGGAGTTTTTTATTTCTTCCACCGTTAGATTACTACTTCTAAGAGAAGCTATTGCGGCAAACATTTGCTTGCTAAACTGATAACTTTTTATGGCTTTGTAATAAACTAGACTGTCAATATTTTCTCTAATTATCCTATTTAGTAGTACAACTGTTCCTTCCTTGGAAAGACACTTTTCATTATTTGCATACCTACTTGCTAACCTTGTTATGCTGTATACATTGACATTAAAACTACCATTTGGAAAGCAATACTCGCATATTTCCTTCTCCACACCCAAAGTAAAACGGTCGGGAACTATAAAAATATTGTTATCGGCGCTATTTCTTGCTAGGAGGCGGTAAAGACTTTTGTGCCCTTGAATTGTTGTATTGGTATAATTTATATTAAGCATATATATAATATAGCAAAAAAGCCTTGCAGTTACAAGACTTTTTTGTGTCATAAGTAGTGCTTTTGGCTCCTATGTAGTAATTAGCCGTTTGGTCCACAGCATTTGTTTCCGCCACAACAGCAACTTAGTAATAGCAGTATCCAGATTATGCTACAGCAGTCACAGCCGCCGCCACCAAAACCTGAGCCAAAGCCACTACCGCCGCCGCCACAGCAACAACATAGCAATAACAACCAAATAATACAGTTGCAGTCAAATCCGCCGCCGCCGCCAAAACCTGTACCTCCACAGCCGTTATTGCCCATAAATCCATTAAAACAGTTCATACAGTGTATACCTCCATTTTATAATTATAGCCAATTTCTGAAAATTGCCTACAATACATCATTATGCATGCCAATTTCAAAGTGTGTGTTTAGGTATTTATTTTTTTGGCAATAACAAATATATGGATTTGACTTTTATTGATACTAACTTAAAAATTATTGATAACTTTCACGGAGCGGTGGATTTTGTCACTAAAGAAATACGCACTCGCTATGTGAGCGCGAACTTTTATTACATTGACGGTATGCTAGACACCCGTCAATTTGAACTAACTGTTCTTCAGCCACTGGTGGAACAAAAAGAGCCTTTCTTGAAAAATTTGGACGGGCTAAAATCCTTAATATTTACCGCTTGTATGGTAGTAGAAGCAAAGGACTACGAAGAAGCGGTGCAAAGAATTTCTTCCGGCGATGTAA
>CAYJBW010000114.1:0-3909 GCA_964368255.1 uncultured Christensenella sp. | reverse complement strand
ATATTTAGCTTTCTAATTTTTGACAGCTATCCCCTCATCTCAAAACAGGTTGGGTGCATAGGATTTATATAGGCGCTGGCGGCTCAGGGGGTGCAAGGAACACCAACGGTGGTGGCGGAGATAACTGCCAATTTTCTACCTTTACAGACATAAACAACTTAGGGTATAGCGGAGTCACAACGGTCAATGCATCAGGTGGTGGCGCCGGACGCAGCGGTGCTAACGATGGAGTTGGCGGGAGCGGGGGTACAGTTTCTAGCTATGATGCCAATAACAGTTACATAAGAAGGCTAGACGAACGAACAGGTACAAGCGGAGGGGCAAGAGGAGGAAATGCAGGTGGCAGCACAAGCGGATATCAAACGCACGCCTACACTCCCGAAGGCAACCGATTAGATTATGGTCAAGGCGAAGGCGGAACTAATCCAAATGGCAGCGGCGGATGCGGCGGCGGAGGTTGGTTTTATGGGCATAACGGAGGAGCAGGCGGAAACAATGGTGGAAACGGCAGTTCAGGCGGTATCGGTGCAGGCGGAGGCGCAGGGGCTTGGGCTGTTTTTGCGGGTGGCTCAGGTGCGAGCGGCGGCAATGGTTATGCCGCATTATTTTACTAAAAGGAGAAAAACATATGGCATTATTAGAAAAAGTCACAAATCATTATTATAAGATAGACTTCGACCGCTGTGCAGTACGAGGACTAAAGGTTTTTGTAACTTATAGTATATATAAGGATACAGCGGAGCGAGAAAAGGAAAAAGAAAGGCAAAGTAAATGGACAGAATTTTTTCAAAAGTTAAGAGGAAACCTGCAATCACAATACGACGCATTGATTAAGGAAATAGATGCCGAAGGATTAACATCCGAACAGGTATTATCTGAAAGCGAAGAAGGTATGATTGATTCGGAAAAATATCCAGAATTAAGGGCTATGCAAAACAAGTTGCTTATCCTTGAACCATTTGAGCAAGAGATAGAAGACAGGTTGTACAAATACAGGGACGATGAAAAGGAGTCTCTAATCATAACCGATGATGTTAAAAAGGAACTCAAAGCATTGGGCTTTGATGAAGAATGGGTTATTTCACCTGTATTGCTTGACGGCGGAGGCGAGGTGCTTGCAGGAGATTACAACGGTGAGCCAATAACATACGAGTTCTTTTATGAGCGATTAAAAACAGTAATGGGTGAAACCGAAGATTGCTAAGGAGGCTAAAATGCAAGCGGTGACAATAATATTAAGCATTGGAGCAAGTGTCATATCAGGTATGGCGCTTTTCTTTTTGCAAAGGTATTTCAAAGGCAAGGATAAAAGAGATGAACAACGGGATAAAGAAATGGCAAAGGAAAACATTCTTATCCTAAAGAACATTAATGCCATAGGCAGACTAACAGAGGCTAACAGCATAGCTCTTCGTGACGGCAAAACCAACGGCGAAATGTGTATAGCTTTAGAAGAGTACAGCAAGGTTGACAAAGAATTATATGATTATTTGCTTGAGCGAAACGCTCATAAGTAACAGGAGGGAAGTGTGGAATATTTACAA
Source organism: uncultured Christensenella sp. (assembly GCA_964368255.1). Lineage (GTDB taxonomy): Bacteria > Bacillota > Clostridia > Christensenellales > DTU072 > CAG-1782. Next base: position 2,365 of record CAYJBW010000114.1, on the reverse strand, counting down.
GTAATAAGTGTGCCGGCAATAGCAACCATTGTCTATTGGACGGTTAATTTAATTAAGTATACAGTAAGAAACAATGAAACATTTAAGCGGTTTATACCGCTAATATCAGCAGGATTAGGGGCAATCTTAGGTTTATTCTGTTATTACATAGTACCTGAAATTATATTGGCGAATAATGTTATAGTCGCAATAATTACAGGCGGAGCAAGCGGACTTAGCGCAACGGGGACAAACCAAATTATTAAGCAATTAGGAGGAGGGAAAAAAGATGAAGAGAATGAGAACAATTCCTGAGGCGTTTGCTGAGATAAAGAGCCTTGACGAGAAGTCGTCACTAACACAAAACGCTATTAGACTGCTTTGTAAGCAAGGAAAAGTAAGGTTTGTAATGATAGGAACGAAGTATTTGGTAGACCTTGACAATTTAATTGAATTCTTAAATGGTTAATGCGATTCTTCGCTGGACTTTAACAGGTGACTACGGTATGTTTGTTACTAAAAAAGGAGGTAAATAAAATGGCTACAGTAATAAGACAAGAGCGCAAAAAGGGTATAAACTACCGCATTCAAGTGTCAATGAAAGATTTGCATTCTGGTAAGTATAAAACAGTAACAACGACATGGGCACCCGATACATATATGTCTAAGATAGAACAAGACAAAGCTGCGCAAAGGTTTGCGTTGGATTTTGAGTGCAAGTTAAAGGATGAACAAAGGAATCCATTGAACATAAATAGCTTTGCAACGCTAAACGAATATAGCAAAATATTCTTAGACTATGTCGACAAGCACACATCAGCAAACTATTCAAGCAAGTGTCATGACGCAATGAAATTTATATTGCCTAAACTTGGTTTCTATAAATTACACGAACTTAAACCATTGATAATACAGAACTTTATAGATAGCTTGCAAGAAATGACATACACGGTAGTGACTATTAAAGCGAAACCGTTGTTTGGTGAGATTTTAAAAGAAAGGCGAATTAGTATGGATAGATTTGCTAGGATGAGCAACCTAAGTTCGGCTACAATAAAGCTGGCCAAACTAGGGCAAAGAACAATTAACATGGAATCGGCAGATAAAATAGCAAGGACACTTGGGATGCCAAAGGAAATGCTATTTGATATATCAAGTGAAGTTCGGCCTTATGCATCACACTCTAATGCAAAAACGGTAAGCATACTAAAACATATGCTATCAATGGCAAAACGGTATGATGTTATAGAAAAGAACTATGCATCATCGGAATATGTAAAAGGTGTATCGGCGACATCAAAGGAAACACCCATAATGGACTTAGATGACACATTAAAAGCCTTAGAATGCCTAAAGAAAGACGAAGATATTAGGGCGGTGACAGCGGTTCTAATAGGTATATATATGGGCAGAAGGAGGGGAGAGGTTGCCGGACTCATGTGGACAGACATCGACCTGGATAACGGAGAAATGACTGTAGAGCGGTCACGCTCGCCAGTAACAGGTAAAGGGGTGGTAGAAAAAGAACCCAAAAGCATATACTCAGCAAAAACCTATGCAATGCCCGCAACACTCACTAAACAACTTATAAAGTACAAAGAATGGTGGAACGATTATGTGGAGAATGTAATAGGTGACAAGTATGAGGGTATTCCATACCTATTCTTACAATACACAGGCAAGGCAATTTATCCAACAACTATATATACCTGGTGGAAAAAACTGCAGAAAAAACACCAACTGAAAGAAGTACATTATCACAGCTTAAGAAAGACCAACATATCGGTACAATACGCATCGAACCAAATACCCAGCGAGATAATAGCAGGAAGAGCCGGACACGCAAACGACAAGGTGACAAAACAAAACTACTTAAAGCTATTCAAGAAAGATGACCACAAAACAGCCGAGATAGTCGACTCATTGTTCGCAATTAAATAAAATACTTAACGCCGAGTAGCACGAAAATAATGTGTGACTCGGCTTTTTTTATTCCCTCCAAATAATCGACATTTAAGACAGACTGTTACCGAATTCGTACTTTTTTCGTACTTATTTTCTGTACTCATATTTTTTGAAGGTGGCAAAAAGTGAAAAATAAAAATAAGTACGAATTTTTTGGCAAATAAGTACGAATTTTTAAGAAAGGACTTTGGGATTTCAGATGATAGAATGAGAAAAACTGCCCGTTTTGAGCAGTTTTTCGAGGTTTTTTGGAGCTAATGGCGGGAATCGAACCCGCGACCTCGTCCTTACCAAGGACGCGCTCTACCGACTGAGCCACATCAGCAATTATTCAATTTTTAGTATCACAACACACTTACCAAGGACGCGCTCTACCTACTGAGCTACAACAGCGAGTGCTGATTTTGATGGTTTTTGAGTG
>CAYJBW010000113.1:0-3933 GCA_964368255.1 uncultured Christensenella sp. | reverse complement strand
TAATATAGTAAGTAGTACTAATTGATTTTTTAATATTTCGGTGCATGCCGTGTTGGGCAAATGTTTTGGGGTTTTTACGGAGGTAAAATGAAAATTTGCTACAAAATTGTGCTAGTTGTTATTATTGCATTGCTATCTACCTTACTTTTTGCCTGCAATCAAGGTTCTTTGGCAGGTTTACAAGACGACATAGAATATACTCTCACCTTCAACAGCAATGACGGCACTTCGGTACTGCCCATGAAAGCAAGACAACAAGTAGAGATTACGCCACCCGTTTCCCCGACTAAGACGGGCTATACTTTTTTGGGTTGGTACAAAGATAACGGCACATTTAATAGCGTCTTTGCCTTTACCGCCATGCCTGCCGAGAACTTAACGCTTTATGCCAAGTGGGGAGAGCGCGCACCGACGATACCCACAGTAACCGTCACTTTTGAAAGCAACGGCGGAACGATATTTGTTCCCATTAGCGCACAGCAAGGTAGCGCACTTTCCGCTTTGAATACTCCGAGTAAAGAAGGTTTTGTTTTTCAAGGGTGGTTCACCGACAACGGCTCCTTTGTAAGCGCCTTCACTTCCACAACAATGCCCAAACAAGATGTCACGCTGTACGCTAAGTGGTCGGCGGTGAAAGTTGACGAACTTAATACTTACGGTACATTGCAAACGATTTGGGAGCAAAGATTGGCACTTTTTAGGGAAGTATGGAGCGTTCGAAGCACTTTTATTGACAGTTTGAACTACAAATCAACGGTTATCGGTTCTTCTACCGTTTATTCGCTAAATTATGGAGAAACAACCCTTGCTTACGAGAGCGAAAGCAGACAAACGCACTTAGAAAATTCTGAGTGGGCTTATGATAAGGTAACGGGAACGAATATCTACGCATCTGACCATTTGTCTATCTATGATTTTTTTATGGACGATGTCACAAAAACCAAGACCGGCGACACCTACTACAACAAGATTGGCGCAAAACTTATCAGATACGCAGGTATAGATACTGTTGTGCCGATAGCAAGCGGTGTGACAAGTATTGGAAGCTATGCTTTTTTTAACCACACAAAAATTACTTCGGCAGTTCTTCCTGACGGGGTAAAGAAAATCAGCGAAAGAGCGTTCGCTTTCTGCACAGCGCTTATTTCTATAAATAATTTTGGCGGTGTTGAAAGTGTAGGAATTGGCGCATTCAGCGACTGTGGTAGTCTTGTATCAATTACTATGGGTGACAACCTAACGGCAGTAGGCAAAAGGGCATTCGCTAGCTGTACTAGCCTAAATTCTGTCACTTTTGGTAGTGGAACTATTATTATAGGCGATGAAGCATTTTCTAATTGTACCGCGTTAATTACTGTTGGTATTCCGCAATCGGTAGAACTTATTGGGCTAAGGGCGTTCTTTGGATGCTACGGTCTTATTGCCATTACCGTTAATGAAAATAACAATTTCTACAAAAGCATAGACGGCAATTTATATAGCAAAGACGGCGCAACATTCATTCAATACGCCGTAGGCAAGGAAAACATGTCATTTAATAACTTCCATGGCGCAAATAGCATAGAAAACTATGCATTTTATGGCAGTAAGTTTTTAACAACTATTACTTTAGCTGATGTAACTAGCATAGGGGACTATGCTTTTAGCAACTGCATCAAGCTTAATTCCGTCAACATTGCAAGTACTGTCACTGCAATAGGCAGCTTTGCATTTAATAACTGTAGCTTACTTACAGCAATAATATTGCCAAGCGGTGTTCAAGTGATTTATTCTTACACATTCTATGGTTGCAGTGCGCTAGAAGCAATCAGTATACCCGTTGCGGTAACAAGAATAGACATATCCGCATTTTATGGTTGCAATGCGCTTGCTATCGTTAATTATGGGGGGAACAGTGCGCAGTGGGAACAAATACACATTTTGAGAAATAATAGCCCACTAAATTATGCTAATATTATTTTTCCATAAAAAAATCTGCTTAATATAGTAAAAACTTATCAAGCAGACTTATAGTTATGTTGCAGTAATTAGAGCAATTTTAGCATAAAGCGCATAATTATTATTGCTATTATGGGTAAGATAATAAAAATAACGCCGGCAGTGATTTTGCCTTTTCTGTCAAATACTGTACGAGAATTGGAATACATTATTGTGGCAATAAGCGCAAGTAGTGCCGACAAAACAAGAAAATATGGGGAGTACTTAATTAAAGTAAGGATACCTTCAAAGGTATTCTCACTGGATTTAACCATATTTTTGAAACCTTCATTCATAAAAATAAGACCTAATGTGGCAATTATTATTACGCCCAAAAAAACATAGTAAATAATAGCTGCAACAGTGGACAAGGCAGGTAGAATACCTACCAAAAATGCTATTACAGACAGTGTAAATACAAAATTTGATAGCCTGTCAAAAAAAGGTTTTTTGCGTCTTTTCATTTATTCTCCATAAGTGCAACAAAAATATACTTGTAATAAATTATAACATAATATATGTTTCGTTGCACTAGATTTTGATAAATAGCGGTATAGCTTTTGATATTTACTCGGTTATTTCTTTCACCGTGTCTGTAGCTTCTGCTTGCGTATCTACTGGCACATCTGCTGGCGCAGACCTAAAGGAAATTACTGAAAGCACCATTGTATCCATATCTACATCCGTTGCTAGATTGCTAGGCAGAGCAAGGTCTTTTAGTAAGATATTGTCACCGTTCTTCATTTCGGACACATCTATATCAATATAATCGGGTATGTCATTCGGTAGTCCCGTTACGCTCAAACTCTTTAGATACATAGTTATTCCTAGCTTTGCGAATTGCATACTTTCATCATTTACTATTCTAAAGTCCACATTGGCTTTTATTTCTTCTTTTAGAGATACTTCAAATAGACTCAAATTAAGATAGTTGTCAGTGTGTGGCAAAACTTCGATATCTCTAATCATAGCAAATATTGGCCTTTTGGTGTCAATGCCAAGTTTGAATACTGCTGCGCGACCGTGATTGCTAAGCAAACTTAGTAGGTCGCTTTTTTTGGCAGAAATAGGAACAGATGTTTTGTCTAGTTTCATAACGCTACCAGGAATAAGTCCTTCTCTTCTCATACGGTTGTTTTCTCGTGTTCCCTTAGTCTGTCTGCTTGTAGTTTTTAATGTTGTATAATTCATAAAAAACCTCCCAAAAATATATTTATTAACTAACATAAGTTAACAACTCATTATACCATTAAAATACGATTTTGTAAAACCAGGGTATTTTGCCATAGAAAAACAAATAAAAAAATATGAATTATCAAAAATAAATTTCTTAAAAAACTCTTGACAGCATTATTTATGCATGCTATACTGTTAGCAGTCGATAGGCAAGAGTGCTAGCAATCAACACAATAGCTTGCCAGTGCCTAGAAGATAAAAAATAAATAAAAGGAGAGTAGAGCGTTATGATGAATTATTTAGTAAGAAGAAACAGGAGTAATTGGTTTGATGATGTTTTTGACAACTTCTTCCAACCAGCGGTATTTGACAGATTTTCTTGCACGGAGATGAAAACTGACATTCAAGAACATGAAGATAGGTATGAACTCGCCGTAGAGATGCCAGGCTTTGCCAAAGAAGATATCGCCCTTGACCTAAAGAACGGTTATTTGACGGTGTCAGCAAGTAAGCAAGACAAGGAAGAAGACAAAGACACGAAGTATGTACGCAGGGAGCGTTCTTACTCGTGCAATAGGACCTACTATGTTGGAGATATGGACAAAGAAGACATCAAAGCTAAGTACGACAATGGCATTCTGTCCGTTGTTGTCCCCAAAGAGTCTTCCAAAATAGCAAAAGACAGCAAAATTCCTATCGAATAACAAAACAAGTGTTTCTTAAGAAAAACAAATGTTCTTTAAGAAAAACTAGTGTTCTTCCAAACCCAAACGAGTGGCT
>CAYJBW010000112.1:0-4037 GCA_964368255.1 uncultured Christensenella sp. | reverse complement strand
TTGTGAGTTTTGAAAGATATTTTAACGGTAGAGAGGCTTTGGTAAGGACGAGGTCGCGGGTTCGATTCCCGCCATTAGCTCCAAAAAAGCACCTAAAATCGCTTGTTTTAGGTGCTTTACTTTATCAAAATAATTTCCCAAAGAAAAAAGGCATAAAACTTTTGAGCAACTCGTTCCTTTATGAACGCTATGTAAATTATCCTTTTTTTCAGCACAGTATCCTCCTGTTGTTAAAACGTATAGGTTCAAAATCAGTGGGAAAATCCATATTCCCCCCATCATTAAAACTATTGTACAAAATCAAGTGCCAAAAAGCGCCAACAAATCGGCGCTTAACGAAATATAAAAAAAGAGATTATTACAAAAACATTTAACTGCTGTACAAAACTCTTAATTACTTTGCCTTAATATTTAACTGCTGTACAAAATTTTAATTACTTTGCTACACCATTTATTCATTATATAAATTATCCAGTAGTAGTTGGGTTTCTATTGCCCACTCATAAGAAGGCGACATATATGTACCACAATAGAATGGAGTATAGTTTTTTAAGTAATCCCAATAGTCGCATTGTATTTTTTCTGAGTTAACTAATCTTAGCTTGCCCCAGCCAAACTCCACAATATCTAGACTGTATTTTGACAAATCTCTACGGAGCTTGTACACAGAGTCACGATATAGTCTCTTGCCGTTTCCAGGCGGACTATCGGGCCAGATACTAGTAACTGCTGTCTCTAAAGAGACATATCCACCGCATTTATCGACAAGTAAGGCCAGTAGCTCCTTTGTTTTTTTGCCGGTAAAACACATGGGTTCTCCGTCTATAAAAATATTAAAATCTCCAAAGGACTTAATTGTTATTTGTCTTTCATTTTGCTTTCTTAACTTAATTGTGTTAAAAATATTGACAAGAACATTATGGTCATATGGCTTATAGCAAAATCCCACTAAGTTATCTCCTATCCTTTGCCTTGTTTTATCTTCGTTATGGGCATAACCGCTAATAAAAACTATAGCAATCTCCTTATCTACTTCAATTAGCTTTTCGGCAAGATCCACTCCATTGATAAGCGGCATATTTATATCCAAAAAAGCGGCGTCAACTTTGTCGCTAGCTACATATTCTAAGCTAGAAATAGGGTTATTGTTAAACATCTGATAAGAGTAATCAGTTTTATCAACTAAATTTATAAAGAATGTATTTAAGGCGGCAATTTCGTCATCTATTATTATTATTTTCATATGAACCTCTTTAGCTAATATGGGCGATAGTATTCTTGCTTAATTGCTTTTTTCTGTAGGTATTATTATCTTTATCATAGTTCCCTCCCCTATTGCCGTGTTAACAACCACTTCAGCTTTAAGTGAGTACTTTAGTCTTTGAGCAATATTCTTTAGTCCGGTAGCATTTTCTCTTATGTCAGAAATTGAGAAGCCTTTGCCGTTGTCATTTACTTCAACAATAATAGCACTATCTTTTTTGTAGCTCCTTATTTGTATATATCCATCTTTCTTCTCTTCGGTGTTTGCATATTTTACTGCGTTCTCCACAAGGGGTTGTAGTGACAGTATTGGTAATTGAAAGTCGGTATATTCTATATCAAAAATAAGATTAAGAGCGTCATTTCTTCTAATATTTTCTAAGTCAAAATAGTTTTGTATGTTGTCAAGTTCTTCTTCAAAATCAATTAAGTCTTTATATTCCGAGTCAACATTAAGTCTAAGATGCTTGCTAAACTTAGCGAGAGCGTAATCGCCATCGGACAATTTTTTATGATATAAGTCCTGTATATTAGTTAGCATATTAAAAACAAAATGAGGTTTTATTTGGTGCTTTAGCGCTTGGTTTTTGACATCGTTTATTTCCTTTTCTAATGCTATAGCCTTGCGAGAATCTTCAATCTTGTCTTTGACTTGCAATAAATAAATTGTTAGTATTGTCAACATTATTATTACTGAGCTTATTGACGGTATGCCCGAAATATTTACCTGCCATAAGCCTGCCAGCTCTGTTGCTTCCATAGTAAAGCTGATATAAACGAAAACAAGCAAAATCAAATAGCTTATTGCATACCTTCTTTTTTCGGAAACAGCTATGCATACTTGATACAAAAAATATGTCATTGACCAAAACGGTACACACAAAAAAGCATACATGACAATATTACCGTATGTCAGAAAATATCCTATGCCAGACAATATGTTAATAGCTAAAATAACTAAAACATTTTTATATTTAGTTGTTACCATAACATTATGCCTATAAAGCGCGTTGATTATGCTTACATACATCAAAAAGCTACTTGCGCAGATGAAAATGTGCAAAAGCTTATAATTTATGGTTGGAAAAGCCTCAACAAGCCTATAAAACACATCGAAAGAAAAAATGTATCTTACTACCATTGCAATCATCAATAATAAAGTGGAATAGTTCCTGTTATCGGAGATTTTCAAGATATTAAGTATTAGTACAATAATGGTAATTGGTACAATAATGCCAAGCGTAAAGTAAAACATTATATCGCCGAACCAATTGCTAATAATGTCTTTCTTATAAAAACTTTCTGTTGTTAAAGTAGGGCGATGAGACAACCCCCCGTTGTTGCTATTAGTAAGTTCGATAACTACTTCTAAATTTTCTCCCGCCTTTGTTGTATAATAGTCTACATAAGAGGGATTAGGCTCAACAAAGATTTCTTTACTATCCGACATCGTTCCAGCAGACGCACTCAGTTGTCCGTTAATATAAGTTCTGTAAGCATTGGTCCAATATCCCAAAATACAAACCACTTTAAGGTCGGCAGGAGCATTTTTTATCGTCATTCTGTAAGAAGCGTATCCTTCTCTTCCCAGTTTTTTTCCATTAAATGTTTTTCCACTCCACCTTGACGGAACTTTCAAAAGTCCGTCAGGAGTCGCTTCCGGTAGTTCATCAGTTACTATCCACTTATTGTAAAAAAACTCCCATTCTCCTGTTAGTAGCAAACTACTATAATTACCGTCCATATCATAATTGGTAATGTCTAATTCGGCATATTGCATCTGCGGCTGCTTAAATATCTTATTCATATTTTTCGCATATAAAACAAAACTTGACATCAGTATGCCAAACAGAACTAATAAACATAAAAAAATAAAAATACCCTTTTTACTTGAGCTGTTCAAATTCTTCCCTTTTCCCTATCTTTAGTAGCGCATTATAATCAAATTGTATCATAATTGGCAAAAAATGTAAATAGTGTCCTGCTTTTGTGGCTATAAAACAATGTTTTATCGAGAAAACATAATATTATAACACTTTATCGTATGCTTTTTTTGTCTTACATCAATAATCAATATCGTTTATTACTAGCCCTATAAATTTTGTATAAATTCTGATGAATAGCAATAAGTAATTTTATTGTGAAAGTAACAAATTTTTTACATAATAAAGAAAAAGCCTTCCCCAGATATTGAGAAGACTTTTCTTAAAAAGAATAAAACATGAAAATGACAATCCACTCTCTTAAAAGCTTATTTGTTTGGCTTCTCTTTGGGTGAGCCTTTTGATATCTCTGCTCCCATAGGTATTAAACCTAGTTTCATCAACTTAAAGCATTGTTTTCCGAATGGAATACCAATAATTGTTATACAGAAAACTATTCCTGCTACTAGATATCCAAGAGCTAGCTCCCATCCAAACAATATAATCCAAATTACATTACCCACGGCATGCTTTCCGAAGTTTATCTCTACATCTTTCCCGAATGGAAGAATAACCAATCCGGCTATCTTAAAACACTGTTTCCCAAACGGAATACCAATGAGTGTGATGCAAAGAAGTACGCCAATAAGACACCAGCTGATAGCGGAAACAAGTCCAATAAGAATAAACCAAAAAAAGTTACCAATTGATTTCATAAATCCTCCTAAATTATTCAATTTTTTTCATTATAACAAACGAAGTGCCAAAAATGCGCCAATGTTTTCCGCTTTTCGACAAAATTTTTATTAGTAAAAACAATCACGCATTTTGAGCATATAAATAACACTATTT
>CAYJBW010000111.1:0-4163 GCA_964368255.1 uncultured Christensenella sp. | reverse complement strand
GAACTTTGCGGAAATGATAATACAATTTTGCCCGCTGGATATATTTATGCCCGCTATGGTGCGACTTGGGTTTTAGAAGGTAAGCCAGAAGTAGCAAAAAATCTGCCGGTAATTTCCACAATTCCCGATGAAAATGATATAGATCAATATAGCGCTTTTGTTTATTATAATATATTAAAAGATATTTCCAATCGCATTACTCCTAATGAAGGTCTTGACGAAAAGATATTTGATATACGCGTAGCAGGCTTCAACGATACATATTCGTATTTAGATTTTTATCCAACTCTGCAAGGTGATGGCACTATTTCCGCGCCGGTATTGTTTAAGAATATTCAACGGACATGGGATGCTCGTCAAAATGCAAACAATGTTAAAGTAAAAAGTAGTTTTATACAAGCCGCATTAGGTGCAATTGATTTGAATTACTTCTATGAGCAGGCAAAGATTCAATACCTACAAAACACTAATGAAAATGTTGATGTAGTTGTTTTTGGACATACTCATGTGCCGAGCTATAAGACAGATACTAATGGAAAAGTTTATTTGAACGCAGGAACATGGGTAGATAATAATACAGATTCCAAAGTTACTCGCACATTTGCAGTTGTCACTACAGGAACGACTAATAATTATAATATTTACCAATATACTGATACAGATTCGATAAGCGATATTCTGCCTCTTTTGAGTTAATGATTTGTCTTCTTTTCATCTCGTTTAACTCCTTATAATTGTTCATTATAGTAAAGACAGCCCCTTCTAGGACTGTCTTTACTTATTGACTTTCCTGGCGGTGTATCAAAAATGTTCCGCGATAAAGACGGAATCGTCTTAGACCCTTTCAACGGGAGCGGTACAACAATCATGCTTTCGAACAGCTGGACAGAATTTGTTTTGCAATGGAAAAGAGCCTGGAATATTGAGCCCTTGCAGTGAAACGCTGGGAAGAATTAACAGGAGAAAAAGCTTATCTAATAGGTTACTTCTCGCGTCCAACTATATAATCAATCGAGCAATTAAAGTATTCAGCAAGTTTCATTATACTTTCAATGCTTGGTTCGCGTTTGCCATTTTGCCAATTATAAAGTGAAGTGTTCGGCAAGCCCAGCTCTTTATTTAGTTTATATTTACTAACTTTGAATTTATTTAATAAGAAATGAAATCTTTCAGAAACCCTCTCCGCTATATTGTCAACACTCTTTGTTAAAAAGCCTTTAAGGGGTGGAGCTACAATTATAGTTGGTACCATTGTTTTTATTTAATAAAATAGCCGGACAGTCCGCCATAAATGATTTTTTGTCCAGCTTATGTATCAAGAGGCATGACTGGCACCGTTTGGACGCTACGAAGAAAAAGCCCCGCTCAGATTCTACTCCGAGCGAGGCTACGTGTTAGTCATTAAGTAGTCTTTTTCTTTTCTTTTTCTTCCTTTTTGTATGCCTTAATTGCTTTTTCTAAACAATCCCAATTTTCTTGTAAAGGCGATACGCCTACAATGTGCTTATCTTTGATACTATTTTTTTGATAAAACCTTACGCAACGGCTCAGTAATTTTATATTTACGTCCTCATATTGATAGGTTCTCTTCCTACCAAATGTATTAAAGAAAACAAATTCTTTTACGCCTACTTCGATTTTCCAATTTGCTTGCAACATTATAATAAGCATGTATGGTATGCCAATTATAAAGAATACGCAAAACAAAGGTAACCTCATTCCATCCTCATAGTTTGCAATCATACTTTCCGGCGCAAGTAAGAAAAATAAAGCAATAATAATAAATATTTAGTATAGCCTTTTTCCTCATAAAATGAAGCGAGTTTTTCAATAAAATAATCACGTATAATAGATTTTATATTGTTGCGGAAACCCTCATTATCCTGCGTAACAACCTGTTCGCACAACGCTTTATCTTTACCGTTAAAATAGTATAAAATCCCTTTTTCTTTACAATATAAAACTATATCTTCATAAAACTCTTGCACAAGGTATTTTAAAAAACGATAATTACCACCTTGATTTTTGAATCTCTCGGTATAAACTCTTCTCATATCTTCTTTTGATGTGCATTTATAATTTAAATCCATTGTACTCTCCTTTATTATTTTGTTGTAAACAAAGGTGATTGATTTTTCAATTGTATCAATATGGTAATGTCCAGTATACCATTTACCGATTTTTGTGTTTTCCAATAGCTTTGATATTAATATGCTACTTTTATTAATAGCAAAAGCATTAAATTGTGAATAATTATCCATTTCAAGCAATGCTCTAACATGAGCGCAATGAGTAATAACAATGTCAATTTCATTACCATTTCGCGCCAAATTTCGCCGCGCTTCGCCGATATCTTGCTCGTTTATTTTCTCCTGTGCCCACCAATCGACGTTCTCTATTCGCCTTTCACGATCACGGGATTCGTTTCCTCCCATAGTAAAGATTTTTTTACCTTCAATTATATAAACCTGTCCTCGCATTAGGTGGAATATCCGATTACCAATTCTGTGAACCTTTCCGCCTTTCCAATTAGAAACAGGAATTGTATTCAAAAGAGCGAAATTTTCATGGTTACCATCAATAAAAGCAATTATTCCTGGCCAAATATTCTCGTAGCTTTTTAAAACTAAAGAATCCTCTTTCTCATTCCAAATAATACCACAATCCCCACAGATAATCAATACATCGTTCTTTTTTATATCATTGTTGTCACAAAAATCAATAATCTTTTGAACATTTTTCATTCTGTGTGTATCGCCAGTAATGTAAATCATAATACCTCATTGATTGTAGTCAAGCTTGGATAATACTGCCACTTTATATAAATAAAGCATACCATTTTTGCATTGGATGCCCTCGCAAAGCGTTTCCAATACTTTAATTTTGCGCTCAATTTTATGTCTGTGTGCTAGTTCTCCAATTGAAATAGAAGATTACTGTCTTACTTTAGAATATCGCATGGTGGTTTGTTTTGGTTAAAAATACATATACTTACAAAAGTGTATTTGCTCCAACAGGCAACACAGTTTCTTTATTGCCCACCAACACAGTGGAACTATCCGAATACCTTAATCAGTTTAGACTAGGTAAATATATTTCTTTTTACTGAATTATAGATTTGATTCATTTGAAGGATTACTATCCCACTTCCTTTATAATTTAGGCGAAAAATTGAAGGCTGGACACACCTAAAAATGCTTTTTTAAAAGCATGGATCATTATCATCGATATTCCCGAAATATACATGTGCTGCTTCTCGGCAACCACCATCACACATTATTCCAAGATGTTTGCATTCCTTACACATTTTAGGGACGTATGCCGATGATGTAAACTTTTCCCAGTAATCATTGTTTTCTAAGGTGTCTATCTCGCTCCAATGACAAATCCTTGTTAATAGAAAAAGAATATTGGAACTAATGAAGTATCGAAACATAACCGCAAAATATCTAGCGACAAAGCTTAGGGTAAGCAGGCAGTTTTTAAGCCAAGTATTGCTAGGTCACAAGAAACTTAGTCTACAGCGAAGTCGAATAATTGTTGACTTGTTTGGTGCGTATGACATGGCGTATGCCATCGACTGGGACGGAATGGGAATCAAGAATCCGTTCGAAGAGGTGGCAGTATGAAAGCAACTAGGCATGAGAACGAAATAAAAATCGGTGACGGCTATCTATATAAAGAAAGCATAAAAGAGATACCCGGCAGAAGATACGATGCTGACACTAAGCTATGGTTTGTACCGCTATGTGAAGAGAATACCGCACTACTCCAAGCATTGGGGGCAAGGCACATTATATATTGTTATTGTTGTTCCCAAACTTAGACTATTATAATCAGGATTTTCATTTAGACCATATGCATCCTAAATCATGGTTCACGAATGAGAATATTATAGATACGTTCTCAGAAAATGAACAAGCATTTGCTCAAGATCCAATAAATTGGGATAGTATAAAAAATCTACAGTTATTAAATGGCTTACTTAATTCATCCAAGAAAGCAACAGATTTACAGAACTGGGCAAGCACAAACGCTATTTCTAACAGTAAGCTACTGGTAGACGATAACATAAGTTTAGACATAAAAGATTTTAAGGAATTTATCGGCAATAGAGAAAAAAATCTCAAAAGATTATTAACAAATATACTAACCTAATAAAC
>CAYJBW010000110.1:0-4218 GCA_964368255.1 uncultured Christensenella sp. | reverse complement strand
TACTTCCTTTTTTCAAGTACTAAAACTATGGGTTTTCTTACCATATAAAATATCAACCTAAATTATATATGCAAATTAAGCCTGCAACTAAAGCCTTGAATGAAACGTCGGTTTGCTTGCACCAAACGACAAAAAAATACTCCCCGCAAATTTTTGGGGAGTATTTTTATTAAAGATATTTTTTATTTTTTGTGTATAGATAGAATTATATGTATAAAAAACTCTTTGCCTTCTTGTCTGATATCAAGCATACCACCATGCTTTTTTACCATGCTTTGCACACTTAAGAGGCCTGTCCCTCCTCCGATTTTTGTGGTAACAGGGAGACCGTTTTCAAAGGTAGGTTTCTTTCCAAGGCTGTTTTTTACTTCGATAAAAACGCTACCGTTTTCTATAGTAGAGGAATAATATATATGCTTATTGATGTCTGTACTTTGTTTGCATGCCTCCAAAGCATTTTCAAAAATATTAGACAAAATAATTCCTATATCTGTATGAAAGTCAGAAAGAGCCTCATCAGATTCTGAGCGCGCTACAAATTCAATACCGAACTCTCTTGCTCGTCTCTCATATAAGCGTAAAATTGCATTTGCCATAGGATTTTTGCTAAACTCCTTAAGTGCTCCCCCAACAATACTGTCGTCATATTCCTTTAGATACTCTTTTGCACCCTCTATGTCACCTTGGTTTAAGAACTCAACCAAAATAGCGTTATGGTGCCTTATATCGTGCCTATTTTGTTTGGCGGCACTCACAAAACTCTCGTATGAGTCTATTTCTCTTGTCAACAACTCTTCATTTGCTTTCCTCTTGAGATTTTCTTCTCGCAAGGTATATTTTTGCTTTATGCTTTTAAGAGAAAAAATTATCGATATATAAGTCAAAAATGTTACCAAAGTAAGAAAGAAAAAATATACAACATTATCTTTCATAGAGTCTTCAATATTACCTAAAGACACCATTATATAAAAATAGTTTGCAAAAACCCCTACTATAGGCAACAAAAAAGCCTGCCAGTTTTCTGCGACTTCCATATATAAAGGGCGTAATAATTTGCGGAAAAATATTATTGTTATAACAAACATTATCAATCGGATAATAATAACAGAATAATAAGGATGAGGGAAAAATCCTGCTAGATAATAGCTTAATATTACAATTATCGCATAAGCATTTAGAATAGTAAAACAGTTAAAAAACCATTGCAAAGGTTTGTCTAGAACAAGATATCTACCAAAAACAATAATCAAAAAATTTAATGATAAAGAATAATATAAAACACCTGTATAATTCTTGTTTATATAGAATAATCCGCAAATAAATGCATCTGCAATTATTATCAAAGTGCATATTAACACATAAGTCCGTAGCTTAATTTTTGGACGCGTTAAAACTGGAATCAAACAAAGTGTGCATATTGTAGTGGTTGACCCACGCAACATATCGGGAAGAATTTCCAAAATCATCTAATTTCTCCCTTCAAACATATAATCAAAATATGCTTGCTTTATTTGTCGGAAATTTCTTCTAGGGATAGGTATAGATTTGCCATTTTTAAGTACAATTTTGTCGCATTCTATTACGCTTATTGCTTTCTGATTAACAATATAGCCTTTATACGGAGAAATAAACTGCCCACTAGATAAATCACTTAAATTTCTATAAATTTCGGTTAATGTCTGTGCGGTTTCTATAATTTCCCCATTACTAATAAAGACCATTTGCTTATGTGCCGCGCTCTCAATAAATATTATGGAATCTTTATCTACTGTTTCCGCCGTTCCCCCAGCGCATTTTAGGCAGATAGACTTATTTAAGCCTTTATCTATATTTTGCATTGCCCTATCCATAGCTTCGGCGAAGTCATTATTAGTAAACGGCTTTAACAAATAATGAACCGCCTTTACCTGAAATGCTTCAACTGCAAATTCGTCGGAAGTGGTCAAAAAAATTATTTCGGTTTTGTCCTTTCTTTGCCTTATCTCTTTTGCCACATCAGTGCCCAACATACCAGGCATGCAAATGTCTAGCAAAACAAGGTCATAACCTGCTTTTTCTTGATAATCTAAAAAGTCAAAAGCCTTGTCAAAGGTATCTATCTCTACTTCTTCGCCTTTTTTGCTACGAATATAAGTGTCTATTGCAACCTTAATGATTGCAATCTGTTCTTTCTTGTCGTCACATATAGCTATTTTCATAAGTTCCTTCCGTTAATATAAGTCTACTTCAAAATTATACATTTTGGGGATATTTACACTAAATAAATTTACCGTTAATGCCTAACTTACTTCTGCCTTTATTCTATCACAATTAAATAGCTATACCAACAAAATTATTTATACAAATAATTCACATTTTGCTTTTAGATAACTTCTCTTAATGTAAAAAGTATTCTTCAATAGTTATATCATCGTTATAGATTGTGCAGTCCGTCACCGAAGGCGCGGCGTAGAGACCGAAATGTGCCTGCGCGAGAACGCCGTTGCCGCTACTTTTGAATAGTTATCCCTAACCGCCTTCTTTACAATATTTTTTTTTAGACATTACTTTTCTTTAAGAGATTTCGATTATTTTACATTCATTCTTTTAATTTCTCTACTACTCATGTAAGTTTTCCTTATCTTAAAAATGCTAATAGTTCTTTTCCCTTAGGCACTCTCCCCATACACCTAATTTTACCGTCTACCTCAAGCGCCGGCATCTGCATAATTCCTTTACCAATAATTGTGTTAAGATTGGTTTCATAAACCACTTCCGCATTGATAGCATTATCCTTTACTACCTTCAGCACGCTTTCGTGAAGCGCGTGACAGCTTTTACAGCCTGTACCATAAACTACAACTTTCATTTTTGCCTCCTATTTTTTGCGTTTCCGCTATAATTAACTCTTTCTTGCAAATATAGCTTACTGCATTGGAAATATCTTGATGTGTTATTCTTTATATAAATAAGAAATTTATCGCGTTAAACACATAGCCGATTATTATAACCCCAGCAACGACAATTCCAATAAACGATAAAAACAATTTTGGCTTAATTGCTTTAGATAACATAATCATACTGGGCAAACTTAGTACTGTGACACTCATCATAAAAGAAAGTATAGTGCCAATGCCAACACCCTTAGCAAACAAAGCCTCTGCAACAGGTATTGTTCCGAAAATATCGGCATACATGGGAGTTCCCACAAGGGTTGCTATCAAGACGGAATACCATTTATCCTGTCCAAGTACAGCTTGTATCCAGTTCTCAGGAATAAAATTGTGTATTGCCGCGCCAATTCCAACACCTACTAAAACATATATCCATACTTTTTTGAGCGTTGATAACATTCCGTCTTTTGCATATCGTATTCTATCTTTTCTAGTTAAATCAACGGAACTTATATCAATACTTGCACCTTCTGTAACAAAATCACGCACATGTTTGCCGACACCTGTTTTTTCAATTATTGTGCCACCTATAATAGCAAGTAACAACCCGACAACAACATAAGCAATGGCTATTGGAAATCCAAAAACACTCACAAGAAGAATTAACGCTCCCAAATCTACCAGGGGGCTTGATATAAGGAAACTAAATGTTACTCCGCTTGAAATGCCGGCTCTAGAAAAACCAATAAAAAGCGGTATTGAAGAACAACTGCAGAAGGGTGTGACCGTACCTAACAACGCACCCATAGCATTAGCCCCAATTCCCTTATATTTACCCAATATTTTTTTTGTCCTTTCGGGCGGATAATAACTTTGTATATAGGAAATTATAAATATAAGCAAGCAAAGCAAAACTATTATCTTAATAGTATCGTATACAAAAAACTGAATTGCACTGCCCCACCTTGTAGTCATAAAAGTCTGTCCAAATATCCCTTGAAAAGCTAGTCCTAATGAATAATCTAGCCACTTCATACCCAAAATCTGGTCAGAAATAAAGTCAAACACAGCTTTTACCGAAGCCCAACCACCGACTAATCCCGTTATTGTAAGAGCGATAGCTATCACAAAACATGTGGAAAGGAAAATTACTAGCTTTTTATGCTTGACAAACCCTCTAGTTTTTTCAGCGCCCTTGCTTTCAGCATCTAAATTAGTTGGCTCTAAAAAGTTTTCAGTAACTTTTTGAGAGTCTATTTGCTCATTTGTATGATTTTTTTTAGTCACGAACTACCTCCCTTAATGTGGTTTTTTATAAGAGCTACATATGTCTTTTGATATATAT
>CAYJBW010000109.1:0-4269 GCA_964368255.1 uncultured Christensenella sp. | reverse complement strand
GTCTATTACCGTTACTTTTTACCACTAAAATAGGCGTTGACTCCACTTTTTCATAAGTTGTGTATCTTTTTGCGCAAACAAGACATTCCCTTCTTCTACGAATAGAACAACCGTCTTCGGATAAACGAGAATCTATAACTTTGCTATCCAAACCGCCACAAAATAAACATTTCATAAGTCATCCTCTTTATACTCTTTTTCTTAAATTATACACATTTTTGCGAAAAAAGTAAACTAATTTGCTTAATAAAGTTATGTGCAACCGATTGTCATATTGCAATAGCCATTATTAGGTGGTGTAAAAGGCTTATTGTTATTTAGATCCACCAAAATAACATCAGAACCAATTTTTAACACACATTCCCATGGTATAAAAATATTTTCGCACCCAGTAAGGTTCTTAAAAAAACTCTTTTCGCCTGGAACTATTAAGCCAAGAATAGTGCCTTTACAACAAAAAGCTATATCGCTAAGCCTGCCAAGTTTTCTACCGTCTGCGACATTAACTATCTCTCTCTCTCTTAACTCGCAAAATGTATACGCAATATTGTTCATAAAAAAGCACCGTCCTAACAACATAATATGTCAGAAACGGCGCTTTTATGTTAGCATATATTATTAAAATGCAGTCTTTAGTCGCTCAATTGCGTTTTTTTCTAGTCGGCTTACTTGCGCTTGGCTCATATTTAGCGCGGAAGATATCTCCATTTGTGTTTTTCCCATATAATAACGCATCTTGATAACATTTCTTTCTCTTTCGGGTAATTTCATAATTTCATCTTTCAAGGTAATATTGTTCAAAATATCATCCTCATTCACTCCGTCACTAATCTGATCCATAATAGTTATGCTATCTTCGCCGTCATTGTACGCCGCTTCATATAGTGATACAGGTTCGCTAATTGCGTCAAGAGCGCTTACAACTTCGGCATAAGGCATACATATTTCGGAAGCGATTTCTGTCAAACTTACTTCAGTTACACGGCTTAGTTCTAGTCTTTCTCTGGCTTGCATAGCTTTGTAGGCTATATCTCTTTGATTTCTGCCTACTTTCAGGGCTGTACTCTCTCTAAGGTATCTCCTTATCTCGCCAAGTATCATAGGTACAGCGTAGGTAGAAAACCTAACATTTAGAGTGATGTCAAAATTGTCAAGAGCCTTAATTAGTCCCAGCATCCCCACTTGAAATAAATCGTCAGAACAGCCTTTGTCGGAGCGGAATCTTTGTACCATACTTAGTACCAAGCGTATATTGCCTTCTATAAAAGTATCTCTAAGGTGAGTTTCCCCTTTTTTTATCCTAATTAGTAACTCCTCACTTTCTTTTGCGCTCAGTTTGGGCAGCTGTGAGGTAGTAATACCGGTAATAACCACTTTGTGTGACATAAAACCTCCTTATGTAGGGTATAGGTCACGCCACATAAGAAAGTATTAGTCAATAACTTTTTTTTATTCACATTTCAAAAAATCTTTTTTTAACTTACCCAAAATCCTTTTCCTAGCCTGCTTATATATGATTGGGATATATTCATCATATCAGCTATTTCCTTTTGTGTTTTTTCTTCCCGTCCGTATAGTCCATAACGCAGTCCAACTATTTCTTTATCGCGTTCGTCTAATTTATCGTAAAGTTCCTTCAAAATATCATTTTCTACCCGACTTTCTATATCTTTATATATCATATCCGAATCAGTACCAAGTATATCACTAAGCACGAGTTGGTTACCTTCCCAGTCTACATTTAGCGGTTCGTCCAAACTAACTTCCGCCTTAGCCTTAACCATTTTTCTAAGAAACATAAGGATTTCGTTTTCTATACAGCGCGAAGCATATGTTGCTAACTTTATTTTCTTTTCTGAATTGTAACTTTTTACCGCTTTCATAAGTCCTAGTGTGCCTACAGAAATAAGCTCATCCATATCAATGCCAGTGTTGTCAAATCTCTTTGCTATGTATACTACTAGGCGCAGATTCCTTTCAATAAGAGTGTTTTTTGCGTTTTCGTCGCCTTTATCCAAGGCGCAAATTGCCACTGCTTCTTCTTCCGCGTTAAGTGGCGTGGGAAGAGAAACTATATAATTTACTTCATTTTTTTCTGTGCGAAAAAAGTTTTTTACACCTTGAGTAATTTTTTTTGTGATTGTCTTTAACTTTAGTTTAATTTTTACAAAAAAGTTTTTCATCGCTACCCTCCAAGCATTTCTGCGTGTAATAATATTTTTTGGTCGATACTTTGCATATTTCCTAACCCTATGTTCACTTTATATATTTTATTCTCGTTTTCATCCAAATATATCTTAATCGTTGCTTCTGTGGTTTTTACTATGCTTTTTCCGTTAATTGTAGAGATAATTATGCTTTCTTCCCTTGCTGGCATTAGTTTGTTATAAACACTTTCTGGGACAAAAACAACTTTTTCTCCGCTACCAGTAAAAACTCTATTACCGCTGTCATAATAACCTACAGATTTTATTTTTGCGTTTTCATTTTCGATAGTGACCTTATACAAGTTGCTATTTTTTAGTCTTTGCGGTACTAGCTTAAAAATTATGTTGCCAACAAGTAAAGTTATTATAAAGCCAGATGCGCAAAATAAAATAGGAAATATCCCGTATATTATAGGGTTAAATGTCAAATTTTTTGTGGAAAAACCATTGAGCATAAGTACGCATCCTGCTAGTACAAATGATATCCCAAGAAAACAGGATAATGTGACCAAATAATCTCTAAAAGTGTCTATTTTTCTAATAAAAAAAGGCAATAAAATAGCTAAAAATATCTTTAATAGTATTCTATATGTACCCACAAAAGGATAAATTGCCGAACCTAAGCCACCAATGAAGCTGGCAACAAAAAGGCGCGACAAATTGATTTTACACTTTAATGCAGTACTGACTAAGCAAAAAATGAAAGCATCAATGAAAAAGTTGGATAAAAATATTAGTTCTACATAAACTGTCATAATTCTCCATATAAAAAAAGACAAGCCTTGCTTAGCTTGTCTTTAGTATATTATACATTTTGCGTTTAGCCCCTTTGCTTTAACCTTTGCAAAAATGCAGGGATGTCGTCTTCTTTCACTTGCTTTGGTTCTTCCGTCTTAGCTTCTTGGGGCTTTTTGACGGTGAACAAACTTTGTACATTGTTAGGTACTGCTTCTTGGGTTTTTTCTGTAGCAACTATTGCGTTACCACTATCAAAGCCAGTGGCAATAACAGTTACAACAACTTCGTCCTTCAAA
This sequence comes from uncultured Christensenella sp., assembly GCA_964368255.1. GTDB lineage: Bacteria > Bacillota > Clostridia > Christensenellales > DTU072 > CAG-1782. Next base: position 1,028 of record CAYJBW010000109.1, on the reverse strand, counting down.
TTCTCGTCAAAACCTAGGCCGTGAATGATATTTGCATCGAGCGCGGCAACTTCTGGGATAAGGTTGAGCGCGTTTTCTACGCTGCTACCACTTAGTTCATAGTCGGCAATAATGCTCACAATTATGTGTGTTGCGCCTTCAATGTTGCTGTCAAGTAAGGGTGACGAACAAGCTTTCCGTAAAGCATCCATTACACGATTTTCGCCCTGCGCTCTACCAACTCCAATATGCGCCGTACCTTTATTTTTAATAACTGTGCGAATGTCAGCAAAATCAAGATTTATTAACGAATGCTTTAGCATAATGTCGGTAATACCCATAATGCTCTTAAGTAAAATATCGTCTGCCATTTTTACCACTTCAATTAGCGGTGTGCCTTGTGGTGCGTATTCAAATGCTCTTTCATTGGGAACAACGATAAGCACATCCACTTCCTTACGCATCTTTTCTATGCCGTCTTCAGCAATAGCCATTTTCTTTTTGCCTTCATAATGGAAAGGCTTGGTAACAATGCCCACTGTAAGAATGGCAAGCTCTTTGGCAATGGATGCCACAACAGGCGCTCCGCCCGTTCCCGTGCCACCGCCCATACCAGCTGTTACGAACACCATGTTGGCGCCTTCTATCATCTTTTTTATTTCTTCTCTAGACTCTCTAGCAGCTTCTTTGCCTACTTCTGGAAGTGCTCCTGCGCCCATGCCTTTGGTTTTTTCCTTGCCAAGTTGTAGTTTCTTTATGTTGGGAAAATTTATTTTTGACAACGCCATCATGTCGGTATTGCTGGCGATAAACTCCACTCCCACATCTACCTTTTCGCGCAAACGGTATACAGCGTTGCAACCACCACCGCCAACACCAAATATTTTTATCTTGAGAAAATCCTCATTGTTATCGTCAAAATAACTAGATTGTATATCATTTTTCTCTACTTCGTAATCCATAATGTTCACCTCAAATTAAATTTTGTTTTTAGTAAATTGCAAAAATTATATCCCTTGTTGCTCTCGCTTTTTGAAAGAATATCAAGC
>CAYJBW010000108.1:0-4322 GCA_964368255.1 uncultured Christensenella sp. | reverse complement strand
CTTTTACTCTTGTAATGGCTTCTTTGGTAGCCATTGATGTTCCGCCGAATTTACATACTTTTATATTCATAATTCACTCATTAAATCCTTTTTGCTTCTATATAATATTTTTTGTTTTCCGCAGTACCTATAGAAAATGCTTTCTTAGGCAAATTACCTACATTAACAACATATTCAAATAGTTCGCTCTTTGCAAACTCTGGCATAAGAATACCCAAAGCATCATTTTCATTAACTACTTCCGACACATAATTTTCGCCGTGAACATAGTCTACTTCCAAATCAATTTCTTTACGCATTTTTTCTATGTAAGACTGTACTGTTGTTATTGTTTCGCTACTCTTTAAGGGACAATCAATAGTAGTTATCCCACTTTTTGTCACAAGTGTTAGCTTTCCTTCGCCAGACAGTTCTTTCTTTAATCCTTCTACAAACCGCTCTTTGTTATTAAAAACAACGCGGTGAATTGGTTCAAAAATAAGCGCTTCGTCATAAATATTCATTACTTCAACTAAAGCAAACCGCGCTATATGGTTTTGTCTTTCTTCTTCGCTTAAACTAGATTTTATCTTGTTCCAATGCTCTTTCGCCGTTGCCATGCTGTGGTTTCCGTCACCAACCGCCATCATAATGCCCGCGTCAACACCATATTTGGCTATTTGTACTTCACTATCAAGCAGTGAATAAATCTTCTCAATAATTTCGCTCGTTTCTCTAACTTCATAGCCTGCTATATGTCCGCCATCCATATTTAGGTCAAAATCATACAGCTTGCGTAGCTTGTCTTTATTTTTATAAATTGGCTCAATAATATCTTTTTTTGCATCGTCAATAAGCAAAATTATGTGTGGCAATTCTATCTTTGCATTTTCTCTAATCTTCAAGCGCACGGGCAATCTTTCTATAATTGTATCTTCCGTTGCGCGAATTTCCGTTCTTACACGGCGATAGTCATATGTTTCCAAATCTACGCTAAGCACTAGACTTAATCTTTTTTTGCCACCAACAACTTCTCTTTCCACAAGCACAAAACCGTCAATTTCTTCAAAAATATTGGAGGACAAATATTCATCCATATTTTTGTTTATGTTTGCTATTCTACCATCCATATTGTCATTAAGATATATTTCTGGATATGTAATTTTCAGGGTGGATGGCGCATCCCCAACAAGGTTTTCTAGTTTTTTCCAATAATCTTTTTGCGATGTGAATTGGTCACAGGCAATAACTGCCCATTTGGTAAAATCAATGTTTTTTGGTAATAAAATAGTACTTTTCTTGATAACGCTCATTTTTTTCTCCATATATATAAATTATCTCATTCCCCTAGTTCTGACAGAAACATTAAATGTTTCATAAAGTATATCTGACAAACGCTCTGGTGTGATGTATCGTCTTAGCACACCTTTTTTTGCAACAGAAATTATTCCGTTTTCTTCGCTAACCACTATGCTTAAGTTGTCGTTTTCTTCTGTTATTCCTATTGCCGCCCTATGGCGAGTGCCAAGTTCCTTACTTATAGCTTGCGCCTGTGTTAGCGGTAAGAAACAACCTGCCGCTAGTATTTTGTTGCCCTTAACAACAACCGCGCCGTCATGCATGGGGGCTCTTGTGTTAAAAATACTTTCAAGTAGCGAGGCGGTAAGTAGCCCACCAACTTGCACACCAGAATCTAGCACATTTTGTGATATTTTGGTAGGCACTATTACGATTAGTGCGCCCGTTCTTGCCTTTGACATCTGCTGACAGGCTTTAACAAGCTCCTCAATACTTTTTTGCAACTCTTCATCGCTAAACACCAACGAGCTGCTTTTTTGGCTTAGCTTGCTTAGATTGAAGAAAATATTTTTGAACTCGCTTTGATAGACCACTACGGCAATAACTATCATAACTACAATGATAGAATTCATCAAACTTAAGGTAAAATCCATATCGACATAATACCAGCTTAGCACATATAAACCTATGAAGATAAGGTAAACAGAAAGGTACATGTACATTAGTGCCATGGATTTTTTTCTGGCAAAAAATAACACTATCAATAACATAACTATTGTAGCTAGTATTAAAGACAAAATTTTACCCACTCCGAAAGTCATTATCTATCTCCTAAAAGTTAAAATCTTTGAAAACATTGTCGTCCACCTTTGGTTGCTCCTTAACAATAAATAAGCTATTATCTTCGGGTTCTTTGGACTGTTTATTTAGTTTCTTACCGTACAAGTATGCTAAAGCTACAAATATTAGTTTTATGGCTAAATCCAAGCTGTACGCAACAATGGTTAGCGTTGTTTTAGTAACATCTATCATAAACATATAATAAATAAATGATAGTGCGCTAAAAATTGTTACTACTCCCAAATAAATTTTTGCAACATAGTTCATCAAGCTATATTGATGCATCTTAGGCACATATCGCACTCGGAAGTCTTCATAGAACCACGCAAAAAACAGTGTAGGTACTACGAAAGCAAGCACCCTACTGCCTATTTCTATTGCCTGTGGCACGAAATAATATGTTATTGCAATAATGCCTATGATTATATTGCTTGCAATAAGCGTAATTCTTACTCGAAAGGTAAAATCTTCTTTGTTTATTGCCATAACGAAGCGTCTTGCCAAGATATTGTAGACAATGTTCATAATGATTTCGGCAAACAAAGTATATACCAAAGGTATAGTAATACAAGCTATAATAATGAATGCAGCGTCATTGAGGGGAAGCATATTTTCTCCAAAGGCATCCAAATAATTTTTAGCGGTTAACTTACCTTCCTGAATAATGCTGTAAGAATCACGCCCAAAAAAGCTCAAGGCAAGGATAAAATACCAAATTGCTTTGGGCACTTTGCGGAAAGCCGCTACTAATTCATCTTTTAATAAAAATTTCAATATTCCTCCACTACTGCATAAGTAAGTGGCTAACTACACAATTTAGCGCAGTTTGATCGCTCATTTCGCCACTTTTGAACTTGTATTCGTACTCAATTAACATATCCACTGTATTTTTGAGTTTTATTTTGGTGTAACTGTTTTTTTCTCTCGCCTTTAGTATGGCGTATTCCTTAACATTAAATATCTCAGATAATGCTTTGTTGTCTAGTTTGCTTAGCGCACAATGTAACATTCTTCGGAACTGGTTGACAAGCGCAGATAACAAATAACTAGGAGATTCTCCTTTTTTTAGCAGCTTATCCATCTGCTTTTTTGCTATAGAGTTCTTGCCTGCAACTATATTGTTAACGAATTCGTAAATCTGCAAGTCTGCATCTTCCGCCACAATTTCGGTGACATCGGACACTTTTACTTCCTTTTCTCCACAAAAAGCCAGTAATTTGTCGCTTTCTACACTTATTCTCGCCATGTCGCAAGAAGCATAATCTACAAGCAGTTCTATAGCCTTTCTTTCTATTCCGTATGTAAAAAGTTTTTGGGCATGCTTTATGCAGTTGTATTTATCTAACCTTTCACAATCTATTTCTTGCATCTTTTTTTTGTCACTAGCTAACAAAAACTTTACATTGCTAAATATAAGATAGTTGGGAGCAATTTCACTGTTTAATGCCTGAGTTAAGGCTTTTTTTGCGCGGTCATCCAACTTAAAATCTGTATCGCGCACAATTATTACATTGGCTGTACCTTCAAAGTTTAGCGTAAACAATGCGCCTATTACATCGTTAATGTCATATATTTTGTCAAAAACAAATAAAGAAAGGCTGTTTTCGGGTAGAAGTTCCTTAAAAATATTTTCTGCATATTTTAGCCAATAAGAATCGTTACCGTTAAGGCAATAAACACCGCCCTTTAATGACCCCGAATTTAGCTCAAATGCTTTCAATTTTACCTTCTTTTTTAGTTTATAGATACTTAGATAATTTTAGCATATGTAAAAGCGGAGTGTCAAGCAAATGAGTTTTGTTATGCCCATTTTTCGACAAAAATAAATAAAAAAGACAACTTTTTTATGGTCTTGCCCGTATAATAAAATCACCATTTGTTAAGGTTTGTTTAAGTATGCAAACATACAATGAAGATAATCTAATTGAGTAACATTTACTTAAGGAAGAACCCTTTGCTAACTCCCTTGGCTTAGGGTTCTTCCTTGTTTGTACATTAGTTGGGGCAAGGTAATATTACCTTGCCCCGTTTGCTTCTTTATGTGACCTTAACTCTTTTATCCCAGTGCATTGGTCACTAATTCTCCATTTACAGTGACAATATACTGGTATTCTAAATGTTCTTCTAGTGAAGATACATCTATATCTTCGTTGGCTCTACCAACCAGGGTGCCTGCCCAGACATTGGTTGCGCCTTGTATTGTC
>CAYJBW010000107.1:0-4349 GCA_964368255.1 uncultured Christensenella sp. | reverse complement strand
GACAATACAAGGCGCAACCAATGTCTGGGCAGGCACCCTGGTTGGTAGAGCCAACTACCCAATCAACATATCTTCTTTGGAAGACCATGCAGAATATCAGTATATCGTTATGGTGAATGGTCAAAGAGTAATAAAAGTTATCGGTTAAAAGTAGACTTAACCAAACAAAAATTGAGCCGAAAGGTAAAGACTAAACAAAAGGGCAAGGTAAACAAACCTTGCCCAAAACAAAAAAACAAGAAAGAACCCTAAGCCAAGGGAGTTAGCAAAGGGTTCTTCCTTAAGTAAATATTATTGATTAGGTTATCTTCATTGTATATTTACATACTTAAATTAAACTTAATAATAGCTTTTTTACTTAACAGTACAAAATTAAATGTAAATTAAGCTTTATTTTGTTATAATGAATATGTGATTATTTTGTTACGGAGGCGAAATGAATATTTTATTGGTAGAAGATGAAGTAAACCTATCGGAAGCGTTGACTCATATTTTGAAAAAAGAAAAGTATAGTGTAGATGCTGTATATGACGGTGAAAGCGGATTAAGTAACGGTTTGACCAATAGATATGATGTTATTCTGCTAGACATTATGCTACCCAAAATGAACGGGTATGATGTGCTTAAAAAGCTTCGGGAAGAAAAAATAGCAACTCCAGTGCTACTACTTACCGCAAGGGGACAGGTGTCAGACAAGGTGAAAGGGCTAGATTTAGGCGCAGATGATTATTTGGCGAAGCCATTTTCCACTGCAGAACTATTAGCGAGAATACGCGCCCTGCTTAGGCGCAAGACAGAAACTATTAACGAAAATATTATGAGCTATGGAGATTTGGAGCTTAATCTTTCTAGCTATGAACTTATTTGTGGGGATAAGAAAATAAAAGTATCACTCAAAGAAAGTGATATTTTACAGTATTTTTTGAGCAGACCCAATTTTGTGGTGTCCAAAGACGAACTAATAATCAAACTTTGGGGCTATGATTCCGAAGCGGAATATAACAACATAGAAGTTTATATTTCCTTTTTGCGTAACAAACTGCGTTTCCTTAATTCCAAAGTAATTATTTCCACAGTACGGGGAGCAGGCTACAAGCTAGAGGCATAATGTTTGAACAACTTAGGATAAAGGTTGCTATTAAGCAAACAATAACGCTGGGAATTATGCTAATAATTGGACTTAGTATGATATATTTGTATAGTTATTACAAAATGACGGGTACCATTGAAAGCAACCTTGACATACTAGAATCTACCCCATTTTTAGGGGAAAACAACGAAAATCATGAAGAAAGACCGCCCATGCTTAGGGATTCTCTTTCCATTTACATTGACAAGAACAACTTATATTACCTTTCGGATACAGATTATTATCCAAATACAACAACGGAAGCCATTATCAATTATGTGGCAAGAAGTAAGGAGCCAAAAAGTAAAATTAGAGTGGAAGGCAATTATATCGCCTATCGCACCGAAACTAATTTTTTGGGTAGATTTATTTATATCTATGACTATACTAAAGAATTTACCGCGCTTAGGAATGTGGGCATAATTATTGCGGTGTCTGGTTCTTTGGGAATAATTACTATAGCCCTTTTTAGCGTGTATTCTGCCAAAAAGAGTGTGATGCCCATAGAAAATACCTTTAACAAACAACAAGAACTTGTTGCTAACGCATCACACGAGCTAAAAACTCCGCTAACAATAATAAATGCCGATTTATCTATTCTTAATTCTTCACGGAACAGCTTTAATCCCGAACAAATCAAGTGGATAGATAGCATTTCTAGCCAAGTAGGACGCATGAGTATGCTAATAAATGATATGCTAGAACTAGCGCGAGTTGATGCTGTTAGTGAAAAGCAAATTTTTGAAGCGGTGTCACTAAGTGATATAGGCTATAGCGTGGTGCTGGGAGCCGAAGTTCTTGCCTACGAAAATCAAATCACTTTCACTAGCAAAATTGAACCAGATATCCGTATTTCTGGAATAAGCGCAAACATAGAAAAACTTGTATATATTTTAGTGGAAAATGCGTTAAAATACACCAATAAGGGTGGGGAAGTTGATGTAAATATATATTCAGAACGCAAGCGCGCTATTTTGAAGGTAAAAAACACCGGCGAAGGAATTGACAAAGACTATTTGCCAAAGCTATTCGACAGATTTTATCGAGCAGACGAATCTCGCCAGTCCACAGGTAGTTTTGGCTTAGGACTTTCTATTGCCAAAGCCATTGTAGATATACACTCTGGCGCAATTAGCGTAAATTCCAAAGCCGATGAGTACACAGAATTTATTGTAGTCTTTAAGCAACTATAACTTTCACACTTTATAAAAAACTGTTTTAGTATCCTAAAAATTGTCGATGAATACAATAATAAATCACATTCACTTTTTTTGATAAGCATAGAAATTCGTTTGATTAAGATAATCTTATGGTTTATAATAACACTATTCTATTAACATATGGGAGGCGTGAATGCTAGATTTTTCCAGTTTGAAGACAAAGGATTATGAGATTTACAAAAGTATGAAAGACGAATACACTCGCCAACAAAACAATATTGAGCTTATTGCAAGCGAAAACTTTGTTTCTGAGGAAGTTATGATGGCGATGGGTAGTATGCTTACTAACAAGTATGCAGAAGGTTATCCCGGTCATAGATATTATGGCGGTTGCCAGTTCGTTGATGTATCAGAAAATCTAGCCATAGATAGAGCCAAACAACTTTTTGGAGCAGAGCATGTCAATGTGCAAGCCCACAGCGGTTGCAATGCCAACCTTGCGGTGTATTTTGCGGTACTTAAACCTGGCGACACCATATTAGGTATGAACTTAGCTCATGGTGGACACCTTAGCCATGGTAGCAAAGTATCCATTTCGGGTAAGTATTTTAACGCAGTAGGATATAGCGTTGACGAAAAAACCCAACTTATTGACTATGATGCACTAGAAAAGCAAGCACTAGAACTAAAGCCACAAATTATCGTTGCTGGAGCTAGCGCATATTCAAGAATAATAGATTTTAAGAGATTTCGCGAGATTTGCGACAAAGTAGGTTGCTATCTCATGGTAGACATCGCCCATATTGCAGGGCTAGTTGCTTGCAACTTGCACCCAAGTCCCGTTCCTTATGCTGATTTTGTTACAACAACCACACACAAAACACTAAGGGGACCAAGGGGTGGCATGATTATGTGCAAAGAAAAGTACGCTAAGCTTATTGACAAGGCAATATTTCCTGGACTACAAGGTGGACCTTTGATGCATGTAATCGCGGCTAAAGCAGTATCATTTGGAGAGTGCTTGCAACCAGAGTTCAAAACATACCAACAACAAATACTAAAGAATGCCAAAGCAATGAGTGAAGTATTCTCCGCAAGTGGCATCGATATGGTGTCTGGTGGAACGGATAATCACCTTATTTTGATAGATTTGCGCAGCAGCGGTGTTAGCGGTAAAGAGCTAGAATCAATGCTTGATGAAGTTCTCATTACCGTCAACAAAAACAGCATACCTTTTGACCCACAAGGTCCGACAATAACTAGTGGTATAAGAATAGGTACTCCGTCCATTACCACAAGGGGATTTTTAGAGAGTGATTGCGCCACTGTCGCAAGCCTAATTGTAAGAGTAATCAAAGAAAAAGAAGCATGTTTTCAAGAAGTAAGAGAGACTGTTAGTAAGCTAACAAATGCTCATCCGCTCTATACTGACATAGAATTCTAACAAACAATCACAAAGTTCGAATAAATAATCAAAAAAAGGCGATGCAAAATTGTCTTTTTTTATTATTTTCTAAAAAATTAAAAATTTTTTTTCTAGTATATAAACAGCCTATTTTTTGCATAACGCTTAAAAAAACAACTATTTTTGTACAAAATTTAACCAAAATTATTGATTTATGAGATTTGTTCAAAAATATTTATTTGACAAATTTGAGAAGTGTGCCATATAATAGTAATGGGGATAAGTCTGCCCACTTTAGTGGGAAGCTTCCTAAAAAGTTAAATTGGCCGAATAAGGAGAAATGATGGAAACCAATAATAGGGATTACAATATCATTTTACTGTCACCAAGATACCACTCTTTTAGTAGTTTTTCTCGCTTCTTTAAGTTTTGTCTGATGGCAATTTTACTTTCTACTCTGTTTATTATTGTTATACTCAGCGGTTTTGGGATGGGCAATGATGGTCTTAGCGAAACCCTTTATGTTGACGATGCGAATGTAGAAGATGTCCAAACGATGCTTCTTGACACAGATAGCCTTACTGCGGCAAGAGCTGCTAGTGGTGGGGGAATTACTCAACTATTCACCTTTGCTTCCGGTGATACAACCATGATA
>CAYJBW010000106.1:0-4480 GCA_964368255.1 uncultured Christensenella sp. | reverse complement strand
GTATAATGCCTTGGGTCTAATCGCACCTAGTCGTATCCCACCACTAAGCATGAAGTGGAGATTGTATTCTTTTCTATTTGATAGGTATCTATGTGCATTTCACTAAGTGTTTTTTGTAAGCCGCTTCAGAACCTCGTCGCTTAATATCAATTCAGGGAAATTTTCAGTATAAATATTCTTACTTTTTTTCATATTCGCCCTCTTTGTGAACATATTTCATTAGTCTTATACCTAAAACACTGTTAGTTCTTACTCCTAGCAAACATTTTATAAATTATTTTCCTTACAAAATTAGGTATTATAGCATGTACAAATAGCCTTACAATTTGACTTTTTATGTATTGAGATTTGGTAATGAATCTGTTTGCTAACATATACTTATAAATCTTTTTTATACTTCTATAATATTTCAATCCACCACGACGATTAAACATCCCGTCAATACGCACATAGCATAGAGTCTCAGGGATATTCATAACTTTGTAGCCGGAGATTTGCAAACTTACCCACAAATAATAATCCTCTGGAAAAAATTCTTTGTTGTATCCGCCTACTGCCATAACATCTTTCTTTTTGTACATTGCTGTAACGTTATTTATTGGCGCGCGCAATTTTGAATATGACAAACATTCTTCGGGAGTAAGCGGTGTTTTCCTCATCCCAAAAATATTATTTATATCTCCAACAAATTCCGTAATATATCCACCAACAACACTTACATCGGGACTGCTTTCAAATGCATTTAGCTGCAATTCAAAACGATTATTGACACTTATGTCATCGCTATCCATAAGAGCAATAAGCTCGTATGAACAATTCTCTAGTGCAACTTGACGAGCAAAGGCATACCCTTTATTTTCGGGCAAATATACAACCTTCAAAAAATCTATTTGATTCAAATGATAGTCTATTACATCTTGTATGCTTGACGGCACTGGTCCATCTACCACTAGTATTATTTCCTTCGGCACTGCTGTCTGGTTTATAACGCTTTGAACAGCTTTATCAAAAAAATCTGCGTTGTCCTTTCCGTATACGCATATAGCCACCGAAAACTCTTTATCAATGCTCATTTAATTATTCTCCATAATGTTATAAAAATAAGTTGCAAGTCATAAAAGAAAGACTTCTTTTTTACATATAATAGATTAAGCTCCAGCTTTTTAGGCATTATTTCTTCTATGTATTTTATTTCGGGATCTTCCTCTTGCATTAACAGTTCATTTTCGTTGCGGAATTCTATGCTAGCTAGATCAGTTATTCCGGGACGCACACTCAAAACCTTTAGTTGTTCTTCATTATAAAGCGCCACATATTTGGGCACTTCCGGTCTCGGTCCAACAAAGCTCATTGTCCCGCCAAGAACATTAAATAGTTGCGGCAATTCGTCAATTTTTGCTTTTCTAATAAATTTGCCAATCTTGGTTATTCTTTTGTCCTTACTTGTCGTCAGCTGTCCGTCTAATTCAGAATGAATATACATTGAGCGAAATTTAATAATCTTAAACAGTTTCCCGTCTTTGCCAACTCTTTCCTGCAAGAAAAAAACACCACCTTTAGATGTAACGGCTATGATAAAAGCAATTACTACAAGTAGTGGTAAGAGTACAATAATACCAAATAGTGAAGCAAAAAAATCGAATGTTCTTTTACAAAATCTATACATCATAAAGTAAGCTCCAATAAAGTGGAAGTGATATAGTCAACTTCTTCTTTCTTAAGCAAAGTATGAAGTGGCAGTGAAATCTCATTTTCAAATTGTTTGTACGCATTGGGAAAATTTGCTATATCAAAACCTAAGTTTTTGTAAGCAGTGTGTAGCGGCAAGGGTTTGTAATGAACATTGGTTGCAATACCTTTTTCGCCCATTTTTATTATTATTTGATTTCGCTTACAGGCATTTATTCCTTCTACTCTTATCAAACATAGGTGTCCGCTGGAGCTGTAATCCTCATTATAATGCTCTAACATTTCTATCTTTGAGCTCAATAGATTCTTTTTGTATCGCTCAATAATAAGCTTTCTTTTGGATAAAATATCCTCATATCTATCTAACTGAGCATGTCCAAGCGCCGCCATTATGTCGGTCATGTTGCACTTGTAATATGTATTTACTATGTCATACTCCCAAGAACCAACTTGTGTTTTTGCAAGAGCATCTTTGGATTGTCCATGCAATGACATAAGCATAAATTGCCTATAAATCCATTCATTATCCACGCCAAAAATATCTTTCCAAACAACCGCGCCGCCCTCTGCTGTTGTTAAGTTCTTTACTGCGTGAAAGGAAAAACAAGTAAAGTCAGCCACGCAACCAGCAGTTCTACCCTTATATAATGCCCCAAAGGAATGTGCAGCATCAGATAAAACAAGAATCCTTCCTATTGACTTTTGCATAGAGCTACTTGGATTAAACTTTTTCCTAGTTCGCTCAACAATTTCATAAATACGGTCATAATCACACATTACGCCTGCAATATCAATGGGAATAATTGCCTTAGTATGTTCCGTAATTGCCTTCTCTAACGCATCATAATCCATAAAATAGCTATTTGGAGCAGTATCCACTAAAACTATTTTTGCGCCTACATGTTCAATTACACTAGCGGAAGCAGTATAAGTGTAAGCACAAGTTATTACCTCATCACCTTGCCCAATACCAAAAAGTCGCAAAGTGAGCTCCAAACAAGCAGTAGCAGAGTTTAGGCACACTGCTTTGTTTGTCTTGCAATAATCAGCGATTCTTTTCTCAAACTGTTTGGTTTGTGGTCCTGTGGTTATCCATCCGGACTTTAATACCTCTACAACATTATTTATCTCTTTCTCCCCATAGTCAGGAGGCGAAAATTGTATCATAGTAACTCCTTGCACAGCGGTATTTTTACCATAAAAATTGCGGCATTATTCTGTCATAACTTTTTATAAGTAAGCAGAATTTTGCCGCAAAAATTCTTAATCGTCGCTTTTTACTTCTTCGCTATCCTTTGCTTCACTCAATTTTGCTCTCTTGTTTTGCTTGTGGTAGGTAACAACAATAGCTATCAGTATCCCTGCAAGCTCGATAATTACAAAGGAAACAACAGCGGCAATATATGATATATTAGCCTTTGAAGTTGCGCTCATAGCCACTTTAACGCCGTTAGATAACAAATTAAGTTTTGAATAGTTTGTAAGTTCTTCGTTTATGTTCTCAAGTTCAGAAATAAGACTTGTATACAGCTCTGTAAACTTGCTTTCTACTGCGACGCGCTCCGTTCCTGTGCTTTCAAATCCGGTAAGAAGTCCCTTCTCTCTTTCGTACTCAGCTTTTTTCGTGCTGTAGTATGCTTCTTGAGAGCTGGCATACTGGTACTCAGCAACTAAAGAATTATAGTAGGTTGTGTCAGCCACTGTAACGGAAAGAGTACTACCCGTATTAGTAATTTGCTCATAAAATATTTTGTAATCAGCCAGTATTGCCTTAATGTTCGTGGCTTTAGATCCATATATAGTTTTTTGTTCGCCACATTTGGCTATTTCGTTATCTAAATACTGAGTTAAGGTCATAGTTGAACCGACCTTTTGTACATTTTTTTTCAAAATATAGGTGGACAGTTCGTTAACTTGGTTGCCCAAAATATTTACGCGTGCCTGTAACCTATTCTTTATTTGCACATAGGTTGTCGGCAAAGAGTTTATTTGTGCTTGAATGTTAGAAATTTCGTTTTCGTAAGTCTTTATGGCATTTATATAATCATTGGAATTAGCAACTGTGTTCTCATTAACAATTAAAGTCATAATATTGCCATAGTTGTAGTACTCATAAAAATACTGTGTGTAACTTTCCATAAGTTTGTTCAAAAAATCTAAATACTGATTCTTTGATAAGCCGGTTTTGGGGTTGTATTTTATTGAGATTTCGTAGCGAGAAGGAAAATAAGTTAGTTGTGTGTCCCTTTCCAGCGCCGTTCTCATTGCGTCAGATATATAGCCTGTTACGATTATATCATCAGCAATTATTGGCAATATCTTCGCCGCTTGCTCACTACTCACATTGCCCATAGCGCTTAGTGCGTTATTTATAATAGAGTTTGACTTAATACGGCTTACTTCCAGTACATTCCCTTTGGGGTCTAACCCTTCGTCAATATTTTGATAATTATACTCTACAATACCTTTGTAATCTATATCTTCTCTAGTCGTTAGCACAATTATCGAAACAACTGCTGCTCCAATTACAGCAGAAATTAGTCCATAAATCAGCATTCGTTTTGCGCTACGCTTGAGCAAGTCAAATATTTTTTTGAAGCTAAAGCTGTCTTCTTGAAATACTGCGTTTTCGTTCATAACCATCCTCCATGCCTAAAGCACATATTTAGAATATTTACTCACAGTATATCACTATACTGTGATATTAGCAAGTAAAAAATATCCACACAATTGACATGCCTTGTCTGTTAAATGTACAAATAAAATGGTAAAAATATCGCACAAACTATGC
>CAYJBW010000105.1:0-4492 GCA_964368255.1 uncultured Christensenella sp. | reverse complement strand
AATGTTGTTTTATCAAGCGCAAATTCCATGAACTTTGGCAGACTAGTTCCACAAATTGTATATTATGTATCCGCTTATACAGATTTAGTGTCCGAAGGACAAATAGAAAATGGTACCCCCATAAATTTTGTGGTGCCTAGTGGCAACTTTGGCAACATTCTTGCCGGCTACTATGCCAAACAAATGGGGATTCCTATCAAGCAACTAATAGTTGCGAGCAACATAAACAATGTTTTGACGGAGTTTTTTAGCAATGGTATATATGACGCTAATAGAGATTTTCACAAAACAATGTCACCTTCAATGGACATACTAGTATCTAGCAATCTAGAAAGGTTACTATACGAACTTGGCGAGAGAAAAAGTCAGTTTGTATCAGACCTTATGAATGAACTTAAAAATAGCGGTTATTATAGAGTAGATGAAGACCTATTATATGACAAACTTTATGAGTTTATCGGCTACTTTTCTACAGAAGAAGAAACAGAAGAAGTTATAAACAATGTTTTTGACGAATACGGATATCTGCTTGACCCACACACAGCGGTTGCTGTCAGCGCATTTTTTAAGTACATGGCAGAAACATACGATGAAGATACCACAACGGTAATAGTTAGCACGGCTAACCCGTACAAATTCCCACAGAGCGTATACAAAGCGGTGTCAAACAATGAAGAATTAGATGCAGATAAAGCGGTGAAAAAGCTAGAAAACTTTTCTGGAATGGAAGTTCCTAGTGCCATCGAAAACTTGAGTAAGAAGCCTATTTTGCAGGATAAAGTTATTGCAAAAGAAAAAATATTTGATACAGTATTGGAGCTAATAAAATGTTAGGGGATAAAAAGGTAGTTTATAGCGCGGTGCAACCAACGGGGAGCATAACGCTAGGCAACTATATTGGAGCCATAAGCAACTGGCTAAAGCTGGACGAAGACTATTTGAGCATATATGCTATTGCAGATTTGCACGCGCTTACAATAAGGCAAAATCCAGCGGAATTTCGTCAAAAAGCGCTTAGCTTTTTTGCGCAATATATTGCTTGCGGACTAGACCCAAGCAAATATATATTGTATTTCCAAAGTCATGTGCCACAACATGCACAACTTACCTGGATACTAAATTGTTTCACATATATTGGCGAAACTAGCAGAATGACACAGTTCAAAGACAAATCTGACAAGCATTCCGACAACATAAATATGGGACTTATGGATTATCCTGTGCTTATGGCGGCGGATATTTTGCTTTATCAAAGCGACCTTGTGCCAGTTGGTATCGACCAAAAACAACATTTGGAGCTATCAAGAGATTTGGCTATTAGATTTAACAATCTTTATAGCCCAACCTTTACCGTGCCAGAGCCTTTTATTACTAAGCAAGGGGCAAAAATATTTTCGCTACAAGACCCCACCCAAAAAATGAGCAAATCAGATCCGGACGCGAATGCTACGGTAAACCTTATTGATACGCCCGAAGTCATTCTTAGAAAGTTCAAAAGAGCGGTTACCGACAGTGACGGCACAATAGCCTATACCGATGATAAGCCAGGGGTTAGTAACTTGCTTACTATTTTTAGTTCTGTTACCGATAAGAGTATAGAAAGCATTGTTGCTGACTATAGCGGAAAAGGGTATGCGGAGCTAAAATGTGGAGTCGCAGATGCAGTTATTGCTAAGCTAAAGCCTGTTCAAGAAAGATATAATGAGCTTATTTGTGATAAAGGTTATTTACTTTCCGTTGCCAAAGAAGGGGCGGAGAAGGCGGAAAAAATTGCTAGGCGCACACTGAGCAAAGTACACAAAAAAATAGGGCTTGTGGAGGCTTAATGTTTGGTTATGTAGTAATCGATAAGCCGAATATCCTTATTAAAGATTATCAAACATACCGCAGTTATTATTGTGGTTTGTGTAAGGCAATTGGCAAGCAAAACGGACACGCTATGCGCTTTACTCTTAATTATGACATAGTACTACTTTCTCTTCTTGGGCATAATTATGACAATGTTGACCCGGAATTTTGCGAAGGTAGGTGTATTGTACATCCACTGGGCAAAAAAATAAGTTATGTAAAAAATAATGATATTCTATGCAAAATAGCTGACATAAATACAATTTTAGCGTATTATAAAGTCCTAGATGATGTAATTGACGAAAATAAACACAAGCTACTAAAGAGCGCGTTAAGTGGCAGATACAAAAAAGCAAAAAAGCGTATTCCAGTCTTTGATGAACGCATAAAAGCGGGGTATGAAAGGCTAAGAGAATACGAAAAAAATAAAGTTGACTATTCCGTGCTTGCCGATTGTTTTGGCAGTATGCTACTAAGCGTTGCGGACACATTAACAGAAAGTGCTGACAATAATTTGCGTGAATTATTATTTAATTTGGGCAAGTGGATATACATAATAGATGCCTTTGACGATATGAAAAAGGATAGCGGTAAGAATTTTAATCCATTTTTAAGTGTAGTTAAGGAATGGGATAACAAAATATTCGATGAAGTAGAAGCTATTGTTCGACCAAAATTATATCAAATAATAGAAAATATTATCAATGTTTATAACAAAATGGAAATAAAAATAAGTGAAGGCGCTCTTAGCAATATTATTTATTTGGGGTTGAAGGCTAGAACAGAATTTGTTTTAACAAGGAGAGAAGAGAAATGTCAAAAAATCCGTTTGTAGTACTGGGAGTCAACGAGAATGTTACGCAAAGCGAGCTTTATGACGCTTATAAGGATTTGCGCAACAAATACTCCGATTTGCGTTTTGAGCCTGGCGAAGTGGGCAATAACGCCTGTATAAGACTGGAAGAAATTGAGAGTGCGTATGCTGAAGCGAACGATATTTTGCGTTCAAGCTTTGATATAGGCTACACAGGTGACAACTTAGACGAAGCAGATAGAGCGATTAAGGAAGACAAACTTGACGAGGCGCAGCACATTTTGGATAATTGCCAAAACAGAACGGCGCAGTGGCACTATTTGCAAGCGGCAATTTTTTACCGTAAGAATTGGACAGCGGATGCATTAAAGCAACTTGATTATGCGTGCAGTATGGAGCCAAATAACGAAAAGTACGCAGAAACTAGAAAGACTCTGCTTACCAAAATGACCGCTAACACCACTACGCAAGATAATTCCTTTTATAATGGTAGTGAGCGTAACGAAAACGCGCGAAGCTATAGCCAAACAAGACAGCACGACCAAAGCAGACGGGGCATGAGCGCATGCGACTGTTGTTCCACGCTAATTTGCGCAGACTGTTGCTGTGAGTGTATGGGTGGCGACTTGATTTCTTGTTGCTAAAATTATGAAAAAAGACATAGGCTCTAGATTAGCGTTAGCAGGGTTAGGCGCGGCAATATCACTTATTTTTGTAACGCTTGCTTATTTTATAAAAAACTTGTCGTTGTCTTTTTATGTGCTTTCGTCCATTGGCATAATGTTCCCACTTACCAAAAAATATTATAGAGAAGCTATTCTGAGCGCAATTGTTGTGTCAGTAATAGGTTTTTTTATAGCCAACTTAGGTATAATACCTTTTGTGACGGCAAGCGGATTTTATGTTGTGTTTAGTATTTTTTGCCACAACAAAAGGTTCAACAAAACGGTGCTAATAGTAATTAAAGTTGCCTATTCTATAGCGTTGTTCTTTGTTTTTTACAAACTTATTAGTGTAATTGCCATTGATTTTGGAAGATTAAAATTTATAAATAGCATACCTAGTGAAATAATTTATGTAATATTTAATTTATTATTTAGTTTTGCCTTTGTTTGTTATGATTTTTTACTGATAAAAGGGTATACTTATCTTAAAGGCTTACTTAACAAATAAAAACTAGCTATTTTCCGTAGCGCGAACGGCTTCTAGCAAAATGTCATATATAGATTCTTTGACAATAAAATAAAAAACCTTTTTACCTTCACGCACGCTATCAATTATATTGGCATTTTTTAAGGTTTTTAGCTGATGTGACACAGTAGTTTGGTTAAGGGACAGAACATTGACAATATCCGATACACATAACTTGCTAATTGAGAGCAAACTCATTATTTTTAGTCTTGTTTCGTGAGAAAACATACTAAAAAAGTCTACCAACTGGCTCATTGTGTTTTGTGATGGCATATATTGGTCAAAAATTTCTGCTAATTGCATAATAATATCACTCCTAAATAAATAATAAATTATTAACATTTACGACTTTCGGCGCATATTGTAATATAAGAACTTTTTTTGGGAGATATTATGTTTGGGAATAGCTTGCCTATATTATTGCTTCTTTTACTAAGCAACGGCTGTTGTGGTGAGGAAAGCAACAACGGGTGTTGTAGCAGAAACACTCTTGCAATGTGTTTATGCTTGCTATGCTTGTGTGGCGATAATAATAGTAATTGATTAGTAAAATTAGGAAATAATGAGCAAATACCGGACAGTTCTCGTTGACTTTGATAAATATTTGTAGTATGCTTGATAAAGCAGATAACTTTATCT
>CAYJBW010000104.1:0-4501 GCA_964368255.1 uncultured Christensenella sp. | reverse complement strand
ATATAATAAAAGGAAAAAGGGACTAAAATAGTCCCTAAGTTTTGTTGGAGTATAAGGATTTTATGCCCTTGCTACCATCTCCGTTTCCATATCCATTGCTATCTTCTCGTTGGTACGGTAATAACTACTAAGCGTGCCAATATCCGACCAGTAAGCATAGTCTACATATGCATAGACCTTGCCTAATAGACTAGGGATAAGTTGCCGACCAAAATCATAAAAACCATCGGGAATAAGCTCCAAAACTTCTTTGTTTATTACATAAATTCCTGTGTTAATTAGTGAAGGATAAACCTTTTCTGGCTTTTCGATAAATTTCGATATTTTGGCATTTATATCGATTTCTAAGATGCCAAGTCCAACGGGGCGTTGATGCGGTTGCGCAATCAGAGTAAAACAAGATTCTTTGGCATTATGGAACCTTATTGCGTTGCTAAGATTTATTTCTGTATATGCGTCTCCGCTCATAACAAGAAAGTCATCACTAACAAAGTTTTGAGTCCTTTTCACGCCACCTGCGGTACCCAAAGGAACATCTTCCACAAAATATGTTATATCCATATCCCACTTTTCTCCGTCCCCAAAATAGTCAATTATTAACTCCGGCATATAACCTAATGTCATAGCAACTTCAGTAATCCCGTGCGATTTTAGGAGTAACAATGTATGCTCAAGAACAGGTTTGTCAATAATTTTTACCATAGGTTTGGGGATATCTTTTGTAAGTGGCATAAGGCGAGTGCCTTTTCCGCCTGCCATAATGACTGCTTTCATAAAAACCCTCCTATTTGTACTTATAGAATGTATAATGGTTCGTTATTTATTCCGATTTGCTTGTTTAACGAGTATTTTTAATATATAATGTAATTAAAATAAAAAATTGATATATAGAGGTGGATTTTGGCGAAAAGAGTAAAAATAGCGTTTTTAGGCGGCGTGGGAGAAATTGGTAAAAATATGACCGCAATTGAATATGGTGAGGACATAATTGTTGTAGATGCGGGACTAAGCTTCCCGAATTTGGAAGAAACACCAGGGATAGATTATGTAATACCCGATTATAGTTATCTAAAATCAAATGCAAACAAGGTAAGAGGCGTTTTTTTAACGCACGGACACGAAGACCACATAGGCGCGTTGCCCTTTTTTCTTAAAGATATAAATGTGCCTGTTTATGGTAGCAACCTTGCTCTTGGCATACTTAATAGCAAGTTAATGGAAGCAAAGTTCAAAAAGGCAAAACTTAACGCTGTGGAAGATAGACAAATAATCACAGCTGGCAAGTTTTCTATTGAGTTTGTAAGAATGACACACTCAATAGCAGGTAGTTATGCGCTTAGTATAACCACTCCTAAGGGTGTAATATTTATGACGGGCGACTTCAAAATTGACCATACCCCTATTGACGGCAAACCAACGGATTTGGCGCGCATATCGGAGATTGGCAATAAAGGGGTTATGCTTCTTATGATGGACAGCACCAATGTGGAAAGAAACGGTTACAGTATGAGCGAAAAAAGTGTTTCTAAGGCATTAGAAGCACAATTTGCTATGAACAAAAACAAGAGAATAATTGTAGCAACCTTTGCAAGTAATGTGCATCGCGTACAACAAATAATAAATTGCGCAGTGGCAAACAACCGCAGAGTGGCTTTTTCGGGCAGAAGTATGATAAAAATTGCGGAAATTGCCAAAACACTAGGGGAGCTAAAATATGACGACAATAGTGTTGTAGATCTTGATAAAATAGGCAAAATTCCCCATGACAGAATATGTATTATTTCCACAGGTACGCAAGGGGAACCAATGAGCGCGCTAACTAGAATGAGTAATGACGAATTTAAGAAAATTACTATAAACGAGCAAGACACTGTACTTCTTAGTTCTTCACCAATCCCTGGCAATGAAAGGCTCATTTACAATGTAATCAATAACCTATGCAAAAAGGGGGCAAATGTTGTGTATAAGGCACTCAGTGAGATACACACATCAGGTCACGCATGCAAGGAAGAACTTAAGCTTATGATGACGCTCCTTAAGCCCACCTATTTTGTGCCTGTTCACGGTGAGTATAGACATCTAAAACAACATAAGGATTTGGCAATGGAAATGGGCATACCAGAAGGTAATGTAATGCTACCAGACTTGGGGGCTACAATAGAAGTGGACAAAAACGGTCTTATTAGGGGCAATAATGTGCCATCAGGTAACTTTATGTTAGACGGTAGCGTGGTGGCGGAAAACTCCGAAATGTTACTTCGTGACAGAAAGCTACTTGGCGTAGACGGTATAGTTATCGCAATAGTTGGTATAGAACCTGACAGTAGCGGTGAGGTTATGCAACCAATAATTATTTGCCGTGGCATTAACACCAATGAAGCATATAACGAAGAGTTAAAAAATGATGTGCTGTTAGAAATAAACACTGGTTCTATGCGTGATATGGAAATAAACGAAGCCAAAAAATATTTACGCAAAATTATTGGCAAGAAGCTTGAGAGCAAACTTAAGAAAAGACCTATGGTAATACCAATTATTATTAACTAAAAAATGACTAAACAGCAGATTGACAGTTTTGTAGATGAGCTAAGAAAGGACGCTTGGCAAAAATTCATACCGGTTATGCGAGAAAGCACCGCCAAGCTACTAGCTAAGTACATAGAAGTAAGTCAACCAAAAAACATTTTGGAGATTGGCACATCTATAGGAACTAGCGGAATTATTTGTCTAAATAATTGTCAAGGTAACCTAACTACTATAGAAATTGACGAAGACACCCAAGAAAAGGCGAAAGAAAACTTTGGTAAGTGCAATCTTCTTAGCCGAGCGGAATTGATGTTAGGTGACTGTAACGAAATAATTTTTATGATGAACGGCAACAACTATGACTTCGTGGTACTAGACGGCCCAAAGTCACATTATTTAGAGCTGTATAAAATGCTTATTACTATGCTAAGTTCTAAGGGTATAATATTTGTGGACAATGTGGATTATCACCATATGACAAATAAACAAGGGGAGCCAAAACACAAACATCGTACAATAGTCCGGGCGATGAGAGAGTTCCTAAGCTACATAGAAAATGACAACCTTGTTACGCTAACAAAGTACGACATTGAAGACGGTATTGTTGTAATACAAAAAAAACAGTAAAGAGTGACTATATTACGGTAACAAAGTACGACATTAAAGACAATGTTGTTGTAAAACAAAAAAACAATAAAGAGTGACTATGAAAAAAGCAGAATTACTTGCTCCAGTAGGGAGCCTTTCCAAACTACATACTGCCTTGCATTTCGGCGCGGATGCTTGCTATCTTGCTGGCAAGAACTTTGGACTAAGAGCATTTGCCACCAACTTTGAAATAAACGAAATTGATGAAGCGGTAAAGATTGCGCACAATTTAGGCAAAAAGATTTATGTTACCATCAACATTTTTGCAAGTAACGCAGATTTTTTGCTACTATACGATTATGTTAATGAGCTAAAAACAATAGGAGTTGACGCGCTCATTGTAAGTGATGCGGGTATTATCTCATTTATAAAAAAGCATTTTCCTAGTTTTGAAATTCACCTTTCTACCCAAGCTAACACCACAAATAAATACGCTGTGGCATTTTGGCGTGATATTGGGGTAAAAAGAGTGGTGCTTGCTAGAGAGCTTGATTTGGATAATATCAAAGAAATATCTGATTTTGTTGGGGACAGTGTAGAACTTGAAGCGTTTATTCACGGGGCAATGTGCATATCCTATAGTGGAAGATGTCTGCTTAGTACCTACCTTTCTACCCGTGACAGCAACAGGGGAGAATGTGTACAGGCTTGCCGTTGGGAATACAATTTGACGGAAGTTAGCAGAAAAAACAATCCACTTACAATAAGTGAAGATGAGAGAGGTACCTATATACTTAACTCTAAAGATATGAACACAATGCCGATTGTTGATAAAATTATTGATGCGGGCATTAGCTCGCTAAAAATTGAAGGCAGAATGAAGTCAGAATACTATGTAGGAACAGTAATAAATGCCTACCGCAAAAGGCTTGACGACTACTATAGTGGCAAACCATACAATGAAGAACTAGCAAAAGAACTACTCAAAGTAAACCATAGAGAATATACAACGGGCTTTTATTTGGGACAGGCGGAGCAATGTTATCATACATCTAAACCCGACAATGAGTATAATTTTGTTGCAGAAGTTATTGGATACGATTATGACAAAAAGCTACTAAAAGTTATGCAAAGAAATAGGTTTTTTGCAGGGGACACATTAGAAGTTGTTTCTCCAAGTAAAATAGACAGTATTGTAGCAACAGAAATATTTGATATGGAGCACCAAAAGATTGTTGACTGTAAGTTAGTTATGCAGTTATTATATATAAAGACTGATATTCCTTTACTAAAGCATGATATGCTTAGAAAAAAGATAAAAGAGTTATAAGATAGTTATAGATTTGCACATAACAAATAAAAATAGGGAGTGACTGCTGTGCTTAAC
>CAYJBW010000103.1:2252-4544 GCA_964368255.1 uncultured Christensenella sp. | reverse complement strand
CGGATACTGTGTTAATATTTACAGACTTTTTCGGTATATTAAGAAAAAAAGATATCCTGTAGTACTGACAGAGCATGCAGAGTTTTTCCATACAGGAAGTTGCGGACACGCATTTGAGTGCAATAATTGGTTAATAGGCTGTGGCAAATGCCCTAGCGTATTTTACGCCACAAAGTCTAGGTTTTATGATAGCTCTAAGAGAGCATTTCGATTGATGAAAAAAGCGTTTTCTGACCTAGACAAAATAATTGTTGCACCCGTTTCTAACTGGTTAGGGGAACGCTCCAAGCAGTCTTCAATTATGAACGATAAAGAGTTCCAAACAGTTTTTAATGGCGTAGATACTGATGTCTTTTATTATCAAGAGCAAAGTTTGCGAGAAAAATACAATATTAGTTCTGACGAGAAAGTCATTTTGCATGTTACGCCGGCATTTTCCAGCCCAATAAAAGGTGGCAAATATGTTGCAGAGTTGGCAGAAATGCTTATAAATGACGATGTAAGAATTGTTATAATCGGGTATGACTCTTTTGACAGAGTATTGCCTAGGAATGTAATTGCCATAAACCATACCAATAATACTAAGGAACTGGCGCAATTTTATTCTATGGCGGATTTGACATTATTAACAAGTAGAAAGGAAACTTTCTCTATGATTTGCGCAGAGAGTTTGTGTTGCGGTACACCTGTAGTTGGTTTCAAAGCAGGGGGACCAGAAACAATAACTATGCCAGAGTATAGCGACTTTGTAGAACAGGGAGATATTGATTTGTTGCATGATTCAGTTAATAATTGGTTACAAAAGGAAGTGGATAAAGAGATTATTTCTAAAGAAGCAAGAGCTATTTATGCCAAAGAGAGTATGGCAAAGAATTATTTAGATTTGTATAAAAAGGTGCTAAACAATGGCTAAGTGTGCTAGGGTAGCTGTATCAGTCGTGACTGTTAAAGAGTGGTAATATTATGACAGTATATATAATATTGATAATAGCGATAATTTTAATAAACAGTGGAATGGGGAGCAAAACAAATAAACGGAAAAAGCTTGCTGTCATCTTTTCGGTAGGGCTAATTTTTATTGTGCAGGCACTTAGGAAAAACACGGTAGGAGTAGACCTATTTCACTACGAAAGGTTCTTTAATATAATTTCTCGTTATAGCATGTGGGAAAATATTACTCAGAGACCGGTGCAAATTGAAGTAGGGTATATAGTGTTTAACAAACTGGTATCTTATTTTACCAAAGATTTTCAATGGATTATTATTCTATCTTCGCTCATATTTAACATAGGTATTGGAGTTGTAGTATACAGACATTCAAAAAATCCATTGATGTCAATTTTGCTGTATATTGGCATGGGATTATTTGTCTTTTCTTTTTCCGGTCTGCGTCAAATGTTTGCCATCATCTTTGGTCTTTTTGCTATAGAAAAGCTAATGAATAAAAAATATATTAGCTGGGCATTACTCATTGTTATTGCCTTTCTTTTCCACAAATCAGCAATAGTATTGATAGCTACTTTGCCACTTACTTGGTTAAGAATTCGGCCTAAACACTTGTTAGTCATCATTCCCATAATGCTAATTATCATATTCTTTGCACGAGATATTGCTGTTGTCTTAATTAAGCTAACTGTGCCTAAGTACTTAAATTATGTGGACTCGGGATCAGGCTATGGACTATTCGGAGTGTTTTTGTCAATATTATACTGTGTTTGCCTTGTGGTTACTTACAGAAATAATTGTACGAATAAAGATAGCTTTATCAGAAATCTTGCGCTAATGGCGTGTATGATACAGCTTTTTGGAAACATTTCTACAGTAACGGGCAGAATAACGTTATATTTTATCATTTATTTTGCCTTGCTTATACCCACAGCTTCAAATCAAGTATCTAAAGACAGGCCAACGGAAAAAATTATTAATTTTGCTATGATTTCCTTTATAATGGCGACATTGTTTGTCCAAACATTACTTTCAGGTTACTTGGACATAAGCCCTTATAAGTTTTTCTGGCAATAGTTTTGATGAATTAAGGAGAGACGATATGAAGAAATATTTATTATCCATAGTTATTCCCACCAAAAACAGGCAATTTTATTGCTTGCAAGCTGTTAATCAAATTCTTAGCATAAAGGATAAAGAATTACAAATAATTATTCAAGATAATAGTGACAAGGACGATCTAAGGGAAGAATTAAATAAAATTCTTGATAACAGAATAAAGTATAACTATAATCCTAAACAACTATCATTTGTGGATAACTTTAGTGAAGCAGTTTCTTTAGCAGA
>CAYJBW010000103.1:0-2152 GCA_964368255.1 uncultured Christensenella sp. | reverse complement strand
TGATGTATTTTGGCGCTCAAAAGTACCAACAACTGGACCTAATTAAGTTATATCACGGCATTGTAAAAAGAGAAAAGCTGGATGAAGTTAAGCAAAGAGCAGGTAATTATTTTGGTGGACTAACTCCGGACATTTATGGTGCGGTTGCGCTATCCTTAATATGCGAAAAGGTAGCGAAAATACATATGCCCATAACAATATCAGGTATATGTAAAACAAGCGGTTCTAATGATTCTGCCACCGGTAAACATACAGGCATACTTGAAGATGCGCCACACTTTAGGGGTCATGACAGTTACTTATGGGATAGTAAAGTGCCAAAGTTTTATAGTGTAGAAACTATTTGGGCTGATACTGCATTGCATGCGTTAAATGATTTTGAAAGTAAAAAACTTTACGACCGTTTTAACATGGCAACACTTAACATGTATTGCAAGAAAAAGTATAAAGACTATATGGAAACAATTGATAAGCATTGCAAAGAAAACAATGTGAGTAAAGTTAAAATGTTTATTCAGTATTTAAAAATATATGTATTTGACAAGTTTATGCGTATATTTAGAAGAGTCACAAGAAAAAAAGGTGATGTCATCAAAAAATATGTTATAGTGGATATAAAGGAAGCAGAAAAAATTAGTTTAGAAGAAATAGAAAAGAATATAACCATAAAAGGTGTTATTGATAAAATTAATAATCTGGATATATAGATGAACATAAGAAATAAATTAAAAAATATTGACGATGACTCTAAGGTCATCTTAAGGAATTCTATTATGGCTTTCATTGTGAAAGGCGGAGCGCTAGTCGTTTCACTTTTTACAATGCCTGCTTTTATGCGATATTTTGATGATCAACAGGTACTTGGCGTTTGGTTCACCTTGTTATCGGTTTTGACTTGGATACTAAGTTTTGATTTAGGAATAGGGAATGGACTGCGCAATAAACTTGTAGAAGCATTTACAAAAAATCTACGAGATGAAGCAAAAAATTATATTTCTTCAGCGTATTTTACAATAGGTATGGTTGTTGCTGTTGTAACGGCAATAGGGCTTATTGTGGCGCAATTTATAAACTGGAATAGTATTTTTAATATATCCACAGAAACAATATCGCAAGAATCATTAAAAGAAGTGATGTGTATCACCTTCGTTGGTATAATGATACATTTCTTTTTGAAACTAATTACATCAATTTTTTATGCGCTACAAAAGTCCGCCGTCAATAACGCGCTAGCACTTTTTACGAGCGTTTTACAACTGGGATTTATATTGCTAGTTCCTTCTATTTCTCCAGAAAAGAATCTTATTATTTTGTCTTACGGTTATATAATTTTTACCAACTTACCATATCTTGTTGCATCAATTATTATTTTCACAACAGCACTAAAGGACTGCCGACCCAATATAAAAAATATGCGCAAAGCACATATAAAGTCCGTCTTAACAATGGGGGGATTGTTTTTTTGGTGTCAAATAATGTACATGATAATAGTAAATACCAACGAATTTTTTATTACACAATTTGCTGGACCTCAGTATGTTGTTGACTATCAGATATATTATAAGCTATTTAGTTTGATAGGAATGCTTTTTAGCTTAGCATTAACCCCTATTTGGTCGTCCATTACTAAAGCTATGGTAGAAAACAGTTTTAAGTGGTTATCAAATTTATATAAAAAAATGAAGCTAGCTAGCTTACTGGCAATTGCGCTAGAATTCTTATTTATTTTTGCTTTACAACTAGTCATTAATTTGTGGCTACGAGAAAAAGCAATAAAGGTAGATTATTTTGTAGCCATAGTGTTTGCTTGTTTTGGCAGTTTATTTATATACCAAACCACACTTTCCACCGTAGTATGTGGACTGGGAAGAATGAAACTACAAGCCATTTTTTACACCGTTGCAGTAGTTGCAAAATTTGTTATAATTTATTTTGGAATGAAAATCTTTAATAATTGGATTGTAGTTGTGGCAAGTAATGCTATAATATTATTGCCGTATTGCATAATACAACAAATAAGTTTGGATAGATATATTAAGAAAAAATTATTTTTAGGAGAATAAAAAAATGTTCAAAGACAAAATTTTGTTAATTACAGGTGGGACAGGTTCCTTTGGCAATGCTGTTCTTGATAGATTTCTCAGTACAGATA
>CAYJBW010000102.1:0-4599 GCA_964368255.1 uncultured Christensenella sp. | reverse complement strand
TCCTAAGCGCGCTTTCAAACACAAAATTAACAGTATTTATTTTGAAAAAGTTAGAATAATACACTTTAGTATTTTATTTGATTTGTTTGAAAAATGTTACTTTGGGATACGGAACTATTGTTTGCTGCAGCTATAACCTACAAACTCAAGGAGAACACCTTTATGAATTTACTTGATAGATTTTTGGACAGACTAGATTACAATGACTACAATGATTTTGCGGAGAACTGCAAAATAAAGGTGCCGACCAAATTTAATTTTGGTTATGATATAGTTGACGAATACGCAAGACTTGTTCCCGACAAAAGGGCGCTCGTTTGGTGTAGCGACAAGGGCGAAGAAAAGTTCTTCTCTTTCAAAGACATGTCCATTCTTTCCAACAGAATTGCCAATCTTTTTATTAGCCTTGGGCTAAAAAAAGGCGATGTTGTTATGACTATGGCTAACCGCCGTTGGGAGTACTGGGCAACGGCCGTTGCTTGTCACAAATTAGGCTTGCCCCTTGTTCCCGCCACCTATATGCTTACCCCTAAAGACATTGTTTACCGCGTAAAGGGCGCCCATGTAAAGTGCCTAATATCCATAAGTGAACCGTCTGTAATAAGCTGCATTGACGAAGCTCGCAACGAAATAAGCGATGTTTTGTTTTTTTCTATCGGAAATGCCAATAATTATCGCAATTTTGAAGAAGAATTTATGGCGCAAAGCGCAGAACTTGTCCCCGTAGAAACCGCACTTTGTGAAGAACTAATGATTTACTTTACATCAGGCACTACAGGCTACCCAAAAATGGTATCACACAACCACCTATATCCAATAGGGCATATTTATAATGCAAAGTACTGGCAGTGCGTGGTGGATGACGGCTTACATTTTACCGCCGCAGAAACGGGCTGGGCAAAATGTAGTTGGGGCAAAATATACGGGCAGTGGATAGCAGGTTCTGCCGTATTTGTTTATGACTACTTTGGCAAGTTTGAACCAACCGATTTGCTAGAGCATATACCAAAGTACAACATAAACACTTTTTGCGCTCCACCTACAATTTATCGCTACCTAATTAAAGCGGACATTTCTAAGTATGATTTATCATCCCTTTCTCACTGCTCTACCGCTGGAGAACCGCTCAATGCTGAAGTGTTTAAGCAGTTTTACGCGTCCACTGGGCAAAAGATTTATGAAGGCTACGGTCAGACAGAAACAAGCGTAATTCTTGGCACATTCCACATGGTGGACATTCGCCCTGGCAGTATGGGCAAGGCATGTCCCCTATACGACATACATTTGGTGGACGCTAACTATAACGATGTGCAAAACGGCGAAATCGGCGAAGTGGTAATAAAAATTCAACAACCGCAGTGCGGTCTGCTATACCAATATCACGGCAACCCGGAGCTTACCGAAGTCCTGCTTGGCAACGGCTATCACAACACAGGCGACCTTGCGTACCGTGACGAAGACGGATACTACTGGTTCATTGGGCGCGCTGACGACATTATTAAGTCCAGCGGATATCGCATCGGACCTTTTGAAGTGGAAAGCGCATTGCACGAACATCCCGCAGTGCTGGAGTGCGCAATTACCGGCATCCCCGACGCTGTGCGCGGTCAAATTATTAAGGCAACAATAGTGCTTACCAAAGGCTATGCGCCTAGCGAAGAACTGATAAAAGAACTTCAAAATCATGTAAAAACCACCACAGCCCCCTACAAGTACCCAAGAATAATTGAGTTCGTCACCGCTCTGCCCAAAACTATCAGCGGCAAAATCCGCAGGGTAGAAATCCGTAAAAATGACGAAAGCAAATAAAAAATTTACTGCAATAAAAAAAGCAATATCTGTTGATATTGTTTTTTTGAAGTCGGAATAGTTATTGTTGTTGATATTCTTTATAATGAACGACAAAGTTTTGTTCTTTTTCGTCAAAATAAGCTAACAAAATATTATCTAATTGCGCTTCACTTTGTACATTTAAGCCATCAAGTAGCCACTTTTCATCCTTGTTCATTATAACTAGCGATTCTTTGGATATTGAGCCATCTATAACATAGTATTGGTCAAGTAGCGCCTTCTCCCCCGCAATGTTCATATCTTGCAAGACTACAGGCTTTTGACTACCTTTGGGAAGCACGCTTAGGCCTCCGCTTGTTTCAAAAATAGCATAGGCTATGTCTTCCAAATGAAAATAACCTTTATCACGCGCCATTCCGCAAAGTTCTTCCACCGTAAGTTTGCTTTTTTTGAGCTTTTTGTAGTTTATCACCCCGTCACTAATAATAATTTGCGGTGTGCCCATAGTAATTTTCTTTAATATGGCGCCTTTTCTGCCAAAGTAGGTAATAATGACATCAAGCAAAAAGAATATCCCCATTGCTATTAAATAATGATAAAAGGGCTTATCCATCTCTGTCGCCATTTCGGCGGCTATAGAACCGATAGAAATTCCCACCACATAATCGATAAATGTAAGCTGTGACAACTGCTTTTTACCCAGTATCATTGATATTACAAACAAATAAATATACGCAACCGCAGAAAAAATTACTACCTTCCAAACATCTGACATATTCACCTCTCCACCTAATGATAGCCAAAAAATTCATTTACATACGCGTCAGCGTGCAAAAAGCTATCCCTTTTGTCGGCATTTACCGTTTGGTTACTAAAGCTCCCAAAAACCTTTGATATTGCAAAGACACACTAATTATGCTAAAATTATATTATATATATATCAACAAAGGAGGAGTCGTATGGAAGATAAAAGAAAACTAACCAATGAAGTAGGAGCACCGGTTCCTGATAATGAAAACTCCATAACAGCGGGTCCGCGTGGTCCGGTTGTGCTTAGCGATGTTTGGCTAATGGAAAAAATGGCGCACTTTAATAGAGAAGTAATACCGGAGCGGCGCATGCACGCCAAAGGATGGGGCGCATACGGCAAGCTGACAGTTACTAACGATATTTCTCGCTATACTAGGGCAAAGGCACTACAAAAAGGTAAAGAAACCGACCTATTTTTACGCTTTTCTACCGTTGCAGGCGAAAGGGGCGCGGCGGACTGCGAAAGAGATATCCGCGGTGTTGCTGTCAAGTTCTATACCGAAGAAGGCAACTGGGATTTGGTTGGCAACAACACACCCACCTTTTTTATTAGAGATGTACATAACTTTTCTGACCTAAACAGAGCGGTAAAAAGAGACCCTAGAACGGGCAGAAGGTCGGCGCAAAACAACTGGGATTTTTGGACGCTGCTCCCCGAATGTTTTCACCAGATAACTGTGGTCATGAGTGACCGCGGCATACCTGCCAGTTTCCGCAATATGCACTTCTTTGGAGAGCATACTTTTTCTCTTTACAACGAAGCAAACCAAAGAGTTTGGTGCAAGTTCCATTTCAAAACACAACAAGGTATAAAGAATTTGTCCAATGAAGAAGCCGCCAAAATTAACGGAATGGATAGAGAATATCACGGTAAAGACCTTTTTGAAGCTATCGAAAGCGGCAACTTCCCCAAATGGACAATGTACATACAAGTAATGAGTGAAGAACAAGCAAAGAGTCATTACGAAAACCCCTTTGATATCACCAAAGTTTGGCGGCATAAAGAATACCCGCTAATTGAAGTGGGTGTACTGGAGCTAAACCGCAACCCCGAAAATTATTTTGCAGAAGTGGAGCAAGCGGCATTTACCCCTGCCCATGTAGTGCCGGGAATAGGTTTTAGTCCGGACAAATTCTTGCAAGGCAGACTGTTTTCTTATGGGGACGCGCAAAGGTACCGTCTTGGCGTTAATCACAACTTGATTCCCGTCAACCGCGCAAAGTGCGAAGTAAATGATTATCACAGAGACGGCGCAATGAGAGTGGACGGCAACTATGGCAGCGCGCCTGCATACACTCCTAACAGCCAAAATATTTGGGCGGCGCAAAAAGATGTAATGGAGCCACCGCTTGACATTGAAGGCGCAATGTACCGCTTTGACCCCAAAGATGACCCGACTGACGACTGTTTCCGCGCCGGCGGCAACTTGTGGCGAGTACTGACGCCCGATAAGAAGAAGATACTTATAAGTAATACGGCAGAAGATATAGCAAGCGTTACGGAGAACATAAAATACCGCCACGCTGTACACTGCTACAAAGCGGACAAGGAATATGGCGAGATGTTCACCGCTGCTGCCAAACTGGATATGCAAAAGGTTTTACAACTATCTTTACTGTCCAATGACGAACTGAACAAAGCCACCACCTAAAATCGATGTGCGTACTTTTCTAAAAACTGCGTGCGCTAAAATAAATCTCATTTTTTTAGCGCACATTTAATATTGGCATAGGTATATGAAAATTAAGATAATATTAAAAGCAATACTGGGGTTTATCTCACTTGGGTTGGGATTTGTTGGCATTTTTATTCCGGTGTGGCCCACTACGCCCTTTATTTTGTTGTCTATTTGGTGTTTTGCGTCTCTCCCAAAACTGCGAGAAAAAATACTAAAAATTAAATTCATAAGCGAATATTATTATTGCTACACCCAAAAGACGCCGGTACGGCTAAAAACGAAAATGTTTAGCCTTGTCTTTCTGTGGAGTATGCTAATC
>CAYJBW010000101.1:0-4697 GCA_964368255.1 uncultured Christensenella sp. | reverse complement strand
CTTTTAGTCAGCTCATAGAACACCCTTGTGTTGCTTTCCATTAGCTTTCCGCTTGCAAGGCTGTCGGTGTCTTCCACCATTTCTTCCCCCGTAGGGATAATGGCAACTCTAGGTTGTTTGTACACAAAAACATCGCTATTACCTGATGCTATTATTGCGCCCAAATCAATGGGGCGAATCATTTTGCCCGAAGTTAGCACCGTTTCGCTTGCCACAATACTTTCACCAATTACCCTAATATGTTGCCAAGGGCGTGACGGGGCGAAAATCTTAATATTATCGTCATCAATTATTATGACATCTTCTATCATAATTACGCTGTCAAAAGGATGCGCTACCGCGTTACCTGTGTTAACATAAACAAAATCTCTATCTTTTTTCAATATTATTGGGTTAACTTCGCTTGCAAGTAAAGTACTTTCCGAAAAAACCGCTATGCCGTCCATTGCCGCGGCATTATAAGTTGGGTCACACATTCTTGCAATAATTGCTTTGGCAGTAACTCTACCAACAGATGTCAGTACAGGCACTTTTTCCATTTCCATTTTGCCTACATGTGACAAATACAAAGCTAGTGACTCATTTCTGTCATTGTTTTCTATATAGGTTTTTCTATCACTGCTCATAACTTATAAATCTCCACCTTTTGACCTTTGGATATACCTTCGCAATGCTCTGGCAAAATTATATAACCATCTGCCTTGCTTGCCCTAGCCACATAAGCTGACTTAACATATATGGGGCGCGCAAGCACACCGCCTGATGAGTTAACTAATGTTACTGGTTGAATGTTGGTTCGCCCTGGTGTGGAATGGAAGGATTCTTCCATTGCTACGAAATAATCGGGTAATACTTGTTCTCCCCTGGATATTTTTAGTGACTCTTCCACCAAAACTTTGAAGCATAATGCGGATGCTAAAGGGTGTCCAGCCAGACCAAAAACCAAACTGTCATTAACCTTAGCTACAATTGTCGGTTTGCCCGGCTTTAACGCTATACCGTGAAGCAGTACAGTGCCAAGGCTTTCTAATGCTCTCCTTGTGTAGTCTGCCATTCCTACCGAACTACCACCCGAAACAAGCACAATATCCGCTTTCTTTGTGGCATTACTTATCGTATCAATAAGGTCTTCCAGGTTATCTTTTATTGTATGGTTAGAGATTACTTGCCAATTAGCTTGACTTGCCAAAGCGCTTAGTAGCGTGGTATTTATATCTCTTATTTTGCCATCCTTAGCTTCTTTGTCTATGGCGACAAGTTCATCACCAGTGGAAATAATAGCAACCTTTGGGAAAACATAAACGGGTACTTCGGTTATCCCAATGCCAGCTAATGCCCCAATAAGCATAGGAGTTAGCACCTGTCCTTTACCTACTATTATATCGTTTTTGGCAATGTCTTCCCCTAATATTACGGTGTTTTCTCTTACCTTTAGCGGAGTATAAATTGCCACTTTGTCACCTAATCTTTCGGTGTGTTCTACCATGGCTACGGCATTACAATTATTTGGTAGTACCGCTCCTGTACTTATCTCAATAGCTTCGCTTGTATGCAAACTTATTGTTGGCATTTGTCCTATTTTTATCTGCCCTACCACGCTAAGAATGGACGGTATGCTTTCGCTTGCGGCACTCACATCTTCCGCCCTTACTGCGTATCCGTCCACAGTGGAGCGGTTATAATTAGGCAAAGAATCGGTGGCAAAAATATCCTTAGAAGTAACTTTGTTTATGCACATATCAAGTGGCAAAATTTCCGTCTGAAAGAGCCTAAGCGGAATGTTGTTTTTTATCAACTCTTTGGCTTCCTTGTATGCCATTACTTCAAAAAATTTCACCGTGCGCACTCCGTTTTTGTCCCAGTAAGTATCTCTATGCCGTGATTAAGTGCATTCATAATAATATCAAGCGACTCTCTGACCGCCTTTTCCGAGCCTGGCAAATTGATAATAAGAGCATCTCCCCTTATACCAGAAATGCCCCTTGAAAGCATTGCTCTATCCGTTTTTTCCATGCTTTTTGCCCTAATTGCTTCAGAAATACCTGGCACTTCTTTTTCTAACACCACTTTGGTTGCTTCTGGCGTGACATCACGCTTTGATAGTCCAGTACCGCCCGTTGTGATAACAAGATTAGCTCCGCGCTTGCACAGAGCAATAATTGCGCCACTAATCATAGTAACTTCGTCCGCAACAATAACTTTGTCAATAACATCATAACCTTTGACATTTAGTATCTCTCTTATGGCTTCTCCAGCGGTGTCCTGCCGAGTATTTGCATAACATTTGTCGCTAACTACAATTATGCCTGCTTTTGTCATAGTATCTCCAATTTATTTATTGTCAAATCTTCCAAATTGATTGCAAAAAGTATGTTATTGTACCTTTCGCCAACACCAAGTAGTGCTTTAACGACCAAATTAGTTTGCAAACTTGCTATGGTTGCCACACTAAAGCTGTTAGTTGAGTGGGCAACTTCGTTTTTATTGACAAAAAGTTTGGCAAGGTTGTTTTTGTTGGGGTAACATAACATTATATTACCATAATACCCTTCCACCGCGCCATGTACAAGTATTTTGTTCCTTTTGTCACATTCTTTATTGAGCAAAAGCCGAGTTTTTATATTATCAACACAGTCAACAACAATATCAACTTTGTCAATTAAGTCTGCATTATATTCGTTAAACATTTCTTTTATGGCAAGAACGGCAGTATCGCTAATACTTTCCACTCTATTTTTGCAAATGTGTGCCTTAAAACAGCCCAAATTTGCTTTGGTGGACATAAGCTGACGATTAAGGTTGCTTTCGTCAAAGACATCGCCATCCATAATAATGAGTTTACCCACCCCACACCTTGCTAGCTGTTCAATAACATATCCGCCCAGTCCGCCACAGCCGACAACTAGTGCAATCTTTTTATTCAAAATGTCATCATTTAGCATAATTTTAACCGCCCGAAGCTGGGGAAAGTAGCATAACTTTGTCACCGTCATTTAGTTTTGTGCGCCACATTTTTAGTGAAGTAATGTTTTGCTCATTGACAAAACAAAGATGTTGTTTTGCCTTTTTGTAGGTTATTCCAAACTGTTTGGCGATTTTTTTTAACAATTCTCCTACATTTTTTGCTTCAATAACAACTTCCTTTACTCCGAATTCTAATCTTGCTGCTCCAAAAAAAACTACTGTAACCATTCCCTGCCACCAATTATTTTTTAATTTTTAGCCGCTTAAGTACTTTGTCTGTTGGTATACCGTTACTATCCCATCCCCGTATTTTGTAATATTGTTTGCGTAACTTATCTATCGGAACCTTTGATTTTGGGTTGCTAATAATTTGAAGTTCTTTGGTAAGTTTGTCTGGCAAAGTGTCATCCTTTGACGATACACCAAGTCTTACATCAAGTAACCGCTCTAAGTTGTATGCTCTTTCCCCTGCTTGTATAAATGAGCCAAAATGAAGTTTCATTCCCGTTGCTGCGGATATTGCCATGGGGTGTGGTAGCATCATTGCTGGCATATTGATAGCAATAAGCCGCGGATATCGCAAAATAAACTGTACTGGCAAACCAAAATATGTAGCTAGCTTATTAACCACTCTCATAACTATACCGTTAGCGTTCTTCATCATAAAAATGGGGAAAAATGCGTAAGTCGTGAACAAACAGTTGCCACCCATAGAAGCTGCTTCCATAAGGTTTTGGAAAAGAATAGTAAAGCCTGCTTTAGCATTGGTTGTGTAGGGGTCAATAGATAAACCTAACCCTTCCATAACCACCATATAACCGCCGTTTAAGTGACATCCACCACGATTAGACACAGCATAACCAAGTCCTTGCCCAACAGCTCCCCTAGGTTCGTAAGCTGCTAACTCCATTCCTTTAACATTCATAGCGAACTCTTTGCCACCGTACCTTTCTGCAAGTCGTTTGGAGCCTTCGGCAAGTTCGTCACCAATGCCCCTGCGGTAAGCAATATCTTCCAAAACTTCGCTTATATTGTCTATTTTGCCGAATTCAAGACCGTTGTTCCAAATACCCTTTTCGTTAGCTTCCATAGCGTATGCTATCGTGTTGCCACAAGAAATAGTATCAAGACCAAGTTCGTCCATTTCGTAGTTCCAATCCAGTATCTTGCCCAAATCCTTATTAAGAATATTACTGCCAAAAAGTCCAACAGTTTCTACTTCTGGCCCCTTTACATCCTTACCTTGCACATTAACTACTCTTGCGCACTGTATAGGACAGGATATACAACCCTTATTTTTTACCAAATATTTGTCGCGTAAATTCTCCCCGGTTATTTCTTCAAAATGCTCGAACTTACCGCTAGAATAGTTCTTTGTTGCAAGCAAATTCTTTGCATGCATGGGAGCTACTAGTGCAGCTGTGCCCAGTTCTGGCAGTTGCTTGCCCGTTGTTGGGTGGCTTTTTAACCTTTTTGTCCATTCAACATTTATTTTGTTTAGCTTTTCTCTGTCATAAGCTTGTGGCACTACTACACCTTTGGCATAAATACCTTTTAAGTTCTTACTGCCAAATACTGCGCCTATTCCCCCGCGCCCCGCCGCTCTTTCATCGCTAATTACGCACGCATAAAGAACTTTGTTCTCTCCCGCCGGTCCAATTACGAACTTACCACCGTTGCCTTCCATTTTTTCTTGCGCTTCGCCAGTTTTTAACCCCCAAAGGTGGTCAGCA
>CAYJBW010000100.1:0-4701 GCA_964368255.1 uncultured Christensenella sp. | reverse complement strand
TCGTTACCTTTTCCATTGTTATTGTTCTTTTCTTTTTCGTTATTAGCGATATTTTCCTTTTCAAAATCTTTTAGCATATGAACGAGTTCTGACATATTTTTGTCGCTAAGCTGCTCTGTACTATATTCTGGGTTATATTGTTGCAATTTTTTAATAACGCTCAATTTGCCTGGAGAAATATTTAAGTTTTTGGCTTCTTGTTTGTCAATATTTGAGGCAATTAGTTTTTCTACACCGACCACTATATCTTTTTCCTTAAAATATTGTTTTGCTTTTTCTTCCAGTAAAAGTAGCTTTTTCTCGGCTTTCTTAGAGTCTTTAGAAGACGCACTTATACAAAATACGGAGTCTTCTTGAGAAAAATAGCCCATTTCTTCCGCTTTGTTCAAAAACATGGTAACTGCGGTGTCTATTTTTTCCCCTTTAAGATTTGCACCCTCAAAAAGCTCTTCCGTGCCATCGCTAAGGTAGTTGATTTTTTTGACTCTATTAAAGTGGTTGTATACGATTTCTAACGATGGGTTAACATCCACATATATACTGCCAGCATCACTATTCATAAAACTGTAGAAAGACAAACTACCTACAATTATTATAAGCACACTAGCTAGTGCAATGGCAAAACGCCTTAGGTTGTATCTATTGCTTACTTCTTCCGTAGCCATCTCAACTTTAATCTCTGCTTTCATTACCCTGTCAAGAACATCCGGTACAAAACTAGAGGCGGCATTCTTTAGCATTATTTCTACATCTTTGTCAGTCATATTCGCCCCTCCCTTCAATTTCCTTTCTTAACTTTTTGATTGCATTGGCATATTGCCATCTTACTGTAGCATAGGGTATTTTTAGCAATTCCGCAATTTCTTTTAACGGTATTCCGCCCACAGTATGCATCAACACAATAGAACTTTCTGTCTTTTAAAGTATTTTTGTCGTTAATTCAATAATTCCGCTTTCGTCATGAGCTTTAACAGTATAGTCTGACACAAGGAGCGTTTCGTCAGGTAGCGCCACTTCTCTTTTTCTCTTTTTTAGTTCGTTAAGGCATAAATTTCTTGCTATCGTGGTTATCCAAGCCTTAGCGGTACCGCTTTCCTTATATCGTCCTATGTGCTTTATTACATTCATATAGGTTTCTTGCATCATATCTTCGGCAAGAGCATAAATTCTCATGTAAGAATAACACAATGAAAACACCGCGTCTTTAGTCTCATTATAAATATTTGCCAAGGCAGAGCGATTACCCTGCCTTAGCTTAAGCATTTCCTGTTCAAGCATCTCATCCGTCCTCTATGATATTGTATCACATTCGTGCTTGAGTATCAAATGGTCAATTAAACTTATAAGAGTCAAACCATTATTTGGATTTGCCTTTTCTCGCTCGATGCTCGTTAATCCGTTGTTGTTTTTGCTCTTTGAAATTAGCCTTTATTTGCTCTTTCTGCGCTTTGAATTCTTCCTTGGCGACATCAACTTCTGCTTTGTAGGACTCATGTAGCACTTTACATTCCCCTTCTTTTGTCGCTAATTCGTTTTCTAGAGCGGCTCTGTCTTCTTCCGACCCTTCAAAGTTCTCAAGTTGTGCTTTAATTGTCTCGATTTCTTGTTTGAGTGTTAAAATTTCTGGGTATTTTTCCAGAATAGCAACACGCTGCTCCTTAAATTGATTCATTAAAGTAGCGTTCATGCCATTCCCTTTGATATTATCGCGGCAAAGCGCAATCAGTTCATTGGTGGGCATATCTTTAAGCTCGTTTATGTCTAGGTCAGGATTGATGTCTAGCGCTTTTAGCACCATTTTAGTTTTGCCAGTAGATATCCCCAGGTCAGTTGCCTGTTCGGCATAGAGTGAGAGAGTTTCTTCTGTAATGCGTCCGAATATGCCTTTATTGTTAAAATATTTGCCAATTCGTTCTCTCAAATTATTCCTTAACTGCTCTTCTCTTTCTCCTATGACACCTATTTCTACTTCATTTTCGACACCACTTTCGTCAATATAGCCAGCTTCAGTAGCAGTCTCTACGAATTTTTCTACCGCATCACTAACTTCCATTCCCGTCAAATCCACATCGGATAAAAGAATTTCTGCATCTTGATTAGCTGCATATACTGCTGTAACAGTGTCCCCACTGACAGCAAAATCCACTTCAGGGTTAATTTTAATACTGACATAACTTAATTCTTCAGCTTTAACAGTTGGGCTGTTACAAGCGGCAAGGGAAAGGATAAGTACAATACCGAATATTATTGTCGATATAACATAAATTTTCTTTTTCATAAATCTTACCTCCTTTAAGCTTCTACTTATATAACAATGTAGCAAGGCAAAATGTTTGAATAAATAATTTTTACCAAAATATTCTTTTAATGGGTTTTTCCAAAAGTGTTATATCTAAACCATTTTGTTTAGTTTACAAAATTTTTCTGTTATTACTATTGTTTGTGCGTTGTAATCAATTAGTCCTTCTCCTTTCATTTTGTTTAGTTCTCGGCTTATTGATGTCCGTTGCACACCTAAACTTTCTGCTAAATCTTTTTTGGATAGTGGCATTTTTATTACTAGTGAGTTTTGATTGAGTGACTCTGTAGAAATAAAGTCAAACAGCTTTTGTCTAATTGTTCTTAGTGTTACTGCATGGATTTTGTCCGTCATAACCTGTGTTTTGTCCGAAATTATGCGCAGTACTTCCTGCATAAACAGTTCATTTGACTGTATTAGCTTGCTTACCAAACTTTTTGACAGTTGCAAAACCATTGTGTCAACTTCTGCAATAATTGTCATAGGATAAAAACTTTTAGTGGCAAAAAGCAGGTTAATTCCTAGCACATCGCCGCTTCTTAGGTGGGCAACCTTCAAAATATTTCCGTTTTCTTCTATTTTTTGCACATACATACTGCCCGACAAAACCACTCCCATAGCTTGACATTGCTGACTTTGCATATGCGCAGTTTGTCCCTTTGCGTATTGTTTTATAGCATAGCTACTATCTGACAACAACTTGAGAAGCTGTTCTTTCTCAAAACAACTAAAAATCTTCATTTTTACTATATTATCTATATATTGTTTAATTTTCATTTTTTCTCCTATTAGTGACATTGGTAACTAATTTTGCACTGACTCTAGTGTATACTAAAGAAAATAATATGTAAAAGGATATTTATGAAAAATTTAACAAAACAGCAAAAAACTAGAAAAATCATTCAAATTGTGGTACAAATCCTGTTCCTAATTTTCTTTATTGCACTGATTGCGCTAGGCAAAGTTCAACTTTGGATAGGCGTATTTGGACTGGGTGTACTGTTATCAATTTTTGTTGGGCGTTTGTATTGTGGGTGGGCTTGTCCAATAAACACGGCAATGCGCCCTATAACTTGGCTAAAAAAGAAGTTGCGTATCAAAAGTATAAAAATACCCGAGTTTCTAAAAAAGCCTTGGATAAGGTACGCATTTTTAGCGTTGTTTTTAGCTACTTTTGTTTTTACACTGGTCAGCGGAAAACGCATACCAGTGCTTCCTATTATGTTCGGACTGGGCATTATTGTCACACTCTTTTTCCCGCCCGAATTTTGGCACAAATATCTTTGCCCTTATGGCACAATACTTAGCATAACATCAAGAAAGTCCAAAGTGGCTATGTCGGTTGATGCAGATTCTTGTAATAATTGTGGTCTTTGCAGTCGCGTATGCCCTGCTGAAGCTGTGGAAAAACTACAAGACCAACACTATGTACACAAAAATGATTGTATAATTTGTTCAAAATGCGTAGATAATTGCCGTAAAGGTGCTGTATCTTATAAAATAGAAGAAGCTATCGCACCAAATTTAGAGCATGATAGCGCGCCAAAAAATATAGAAATTATCGAGCCAAAAACGCTAGAAGTTATCTCGCCAAATAATATAGAAGTTGTCGAGCCAAAAACGATAGAAGTTATCTCGCCAAATAATATAGAAGTTGTTGAGCCAAAAAAAGGAGAATAAATAATCTATTTCTTACTTAATAACAATATTTAATGGGTGGCTTTTTGCCACCCATTCTGATAGATAACGAAAAAATTGTATAGCTTATTCAATGCTATCAGAAAAGTTCGCTATATTATTGTTAAAAAATGATTCTGTTATTTCCACAAGAAAATCTACGGTTTCTGTAAAGTTATTTTTTATCCAAGTTTCTACTACGCTGACAAGAACAGCGGATACATAATCGGCGATGTACTTGTTTGTCTTGGGACTATCAAATCTTCGGGAATATATCACCAATATTTCTTGTTTTTCCACATAAGCAGAGATACATTCGTTAGCGAACCGTATTAGTCCCCTTTTGTGAAAAAGTAACAAAAGTTCGCGGTTTTCCATAATAAAAGAGTAAAAAATTTCTAGCATTTTGTGTGTGCTAAATGCGCTAGTTGTAGCAATCTTTTCTAATTCTTCAAACATTACACTGAACAAATACCGCACTAAATCGTCTTTTGCGCCAAAATTATTATAAAATGTCTTGCGTACAACATCGGCTTCTTTACAAATATCGGTTACAGATATTTGCTCATAATCTTTTTTTTGAATCAGCAGTAAAAACGCATCAAAAAGCGCTTGTTTGGCTCGAAATATATTTTTGGGTGGTATCATTTCTGTCATTACTCATTTTTCCTTTTTTGTGTAAGTTAGTGTTTTTCGATATTATAATATTGCGTGATGCATAAATA
>CAYJBW010000099.1:0-4865 GCA_964368255.1 uncultured Christensenella sp. | reverse complement strand
TCATGAACTTAGTGGTGGATTAAAAGAAAGACTTTCGCAAAATAAAAAAAGCAAAGTAATAGCCGACCAATTTTCTATTTTTAATGAAAATCCTAAGTTCGTAGAGATTTCTAAAATCCTTGCGGATACCGATATAAACAGGTGTACACCAATAGAAGCTCTGACAATTCTGTCAGATCTGAAAAAAGTCTTATAGTTTAGGAGCAATATGGGAGTAATAAATTTACTAGAAAGCAAAGTTTATAATCAAATTTCTGCCGGCGAAGTTGTAGAGAATCCTGCTTCTATCGTCAAGGAATTGGTAGAAAATAGTATTGATGCGGGTGCAAAGTCAATAACTGTGAGCATACAAGATGGCGGAATTAAGTCCATAATTGTAGCTGATGATGGTTGTGGGATGGATAAAAGCGACCTAAAGTTAAGCATACTGCCACACGCAACAAGTAAAATAAAAGAATCAGCTGACCTAGAAACTATCGGCACACTTGGC
Source organism: uncultured Christensenella sp. (assembly GCA_964368255.1). GTDB lineage: Bacteria > Bacillota > Clostridia > Christensenellales > DTU072 > CAG-1782. The sequence continues at coordinate 4,375 of CAYJBW010000099.1, read as the reverse complement.
TTTCGTGGGGAAGCTCTAGCTAGTGTTGCGGCGGTTAGTGAAGTGGAAATCAGGTCTTGTCATGCAGGCAAAGCCAATACTATTACCGTTAAAGGCGGCGAAGTCGTGGAAGAAAAAGAGACTTCACTAAATATGGGTACTGTTATTAAGGTTAGTTCATTATTTTTTAATACTCCAGCTAGGTTTAAGTTTTTGAAGGCGCCAAAAAGTGAAGAAAATGCCGTTACCAGGCTAATGCTTGAGCTAATTTTTGCCAATCCTTATGTGGCAATTAAGTATTCTGCTGATAATGAAGTTATTTATCAGACTGAAGGTAACGGTTTAGAAAAAACTTTATTTTCGGTATATGACGGAGATTTTGCCAACAACATGGTGCATTTTTCTAATGAAAGAAGTAATTATAGAGTGGAAGGCTACGCAGCGCGCCCAGCAAGTAGCGCAATAAAAAATAATAGAAAAAACCAAATAATAATTATCAACGGAAGAAGCATAAGCGACTCAGCTATATCATCTGTGGTACAAAATGCCTATACCGACAAGTTAATGAAACGGACATTTCCGTCATTTATAATCGATATTGTTGCACCTTTTGATATGATTGATGTAAATGTGCATCCCAACAAAAAAGAAGTACGCTTTGCGGAAAGCAGAGTTATTCACGGCTTAATTTATCACACGATTTTGGACGCATTAACAAAAGATGAAGAGTCAAATGTTTTCCTTAACATCTATAGCCCACATGCAGAAAATGTAAATACTGAACCAAACATGGTTAGTTTTGCTTTACCTAAAAATGATTTACTGGCAAATGTAAGCGAAAATGAAGATATCACCGCTAATGAGCCAACTATTCAGCCAGTTAACAAGATACAAATGTATAATCCGAGTGGTATGCAAATTAAAGAAGAACTGACAGAGAATGCGGTTTTTCAACTATCCGATGTGATAACTAAAGTACCTACGCAAGAACTTGTTATTGAAGAAGAGTCTTTATACAGGGTGGTTGGACAGGTTTTTGACACTTATTTGCTAGTAGAATTTGAAAACAAACTATTTTTTATAGACCAACACGCTGTACACGAAAAAATTCTTTATAATCGCATAGTTGAGAGTTATGAAAAGAATTCTCAAGCCCAAGACTTGCTTATTCCTTATGAAATTGAACTTAGTTATGAAGATATAGAGTATTTGAAGCAAAACATACTTATTTTGAAGAAATTCGGCTTTAATGTTGCGTTCAATGAGAAAAGTATTGAAGTTTTGGCGATACCAGCAATGCTTATGTATCTAGATATCCCTGCATTTTTTAATCAGTTTGTTGCAGAAAAATTTAGCGGTAAAACTATTTATAATGTAGTTATAAAAGAAAAAATAGCTACAATTGCTTGCAAAAGCGCAATAAAAGGTGGCGATAAACTAAGTGATGTGCAAATTCGGTATGTACTTGATTATTTTATAGAAAACAGTTTGCCCATTCAATGCCCACATGGACGCCCAACAGTGTGCGAAATAACCAAAAATGACATAGAAAAGATGTTCAAAAGGGTGCTTTAGTATGTTAATTATTGGCGGTGCAACGGCAACAGGTAAAAGCGGACTAGCTATAAAACTTGCCAAAAAACTTAATGGTGAAGTTGTTAGCGCCGACAGCATGCAGATTTATAAACATATGAATATCGGCACTGCCAAGGTAACCGAGCAAGAAAAAGAAGGAATAACTCATCATATTATCGATATAATTGAGCCCGAGCAGACATTTAGCGTGGCTCAGTATGCAAAATTAGCCAAACAAACTATTGCAGATATAAAGTTAAGAAAAAAAGTGCCAGTAGTAGTTGGGGGTACAGGACTATATATAAATTCTTTGATTTATGACTACAATTTGTCCGCTCAAGACCTGGATTTGCGAAGTGAATTACAAAAAGAACTAGAAACTTTCGGAAAAGAATATATGCATAACAAATTAGCATCTCTTTGTCCAGATTTATCTACAAATATTCACTGCAACAATACCAAAAGGGTGCTTAGAGCATTGGAAGTATTTTTACTTACAGGGAAGTCAATTACTGATAAACAAGACAAAAAGCAAGCTTTGCCCCATAAAATGTATGCTATTAACCTTGATAGGCAAATTATGTATGACAAAATAAATACTAGAGTAGAACAAATGTTTTGTGAAGGCTTGCTCAACGAACTTGAATACTTGGTTAATATAAAAAAGCTATCTTTTGATGCACAAAGTATGCAAGCTATAGGATATAAAGAATTCCGCGAATACTATTTCGGCAATAAAAATATCGAAGAAGTAAAAGAAGAAATAAAAAAAGACACAAGGAACTATGCTAAAAGGCAAATGACTTGGTTTCGCTCAATACCTACATGTAATTGGCTACAAAGTGGCAATAATGACCAAATATTAGATATAATTTGTAATGAATATTCCAAATATTCAACTAACTTAGAATAAAATACTTTATATTAGGACTGTAAAAATGGAAAAAACCGTAGCAAAAAGAATACTAAATGAATGTGAGAAGTTAGCAAAAGAAGACTTTAGAATTATTGAAGATGTAGCTTTATACAACCAAAAAAAGGTGTTAAATGCCTTCCAAAAGAACTGTGTTAGCAGCATGCACTTCCAAGGCACAACCGGGTATGGCTATGACGATGTTGGCAGAGAAATGCTTAACAAAGTTTTTAGCGACATTATGCACTGCGAAGCAAGCATAGTATCTCCGCAAATTGCTAACGGTACGCATGCAATAACCTTAGCTTTGTTTGGTATTCTTAGACCAAACGATATGCTTCTTAGCATTACTGGTAAGCCTTATGACACTTTAGATGAAGTAATAAATGGCGAAAACAACGGCTCATTGAAAGATTTTGGCATTAAATATAGCCAAATTGAGCTAAATTCTGAAGGAGAATTTGACTACAAAGCAATTCTAAATGCGCTAAGCGATAAGCCAAAGGCAGTCTTTATTCAGCGTTCAAAGGGTTATGAATGGCGCGATGCGCTCACCATGGATAAAATTTGCAACGCAGTTTTGACAATAAAAAAGCAGTCGCCCGATACTATTATAATTTTAGATAATTGTTATGGAGAATTTGTAGAAAAAATTGAGCCAACAGATGCCGGCGCGGATGTTGTTGTAGGCTCACTTATAAAGAATCCAGGCGGCGGAATTGCGCCATCTGGTGGCTATATTTGTGGCAGAAAGACCGCAATTGACCAAATATCTTACCGATTAACAGCACCTTCACTAGGCACGGAAGTTGGTTCATATGAAAGTGGTTACCGCTTATTTTTTCAAGGATTATTTATTGCGCCAAGCGTGGTGCTTAATGCCATTAAAGGTAGCATTTTAGCCAGTTATGTCTTTGCTAAAATGGGCTATAAAACGATGCCGGAAGTCGGAGTAATGCCAGCAGATATTATAGAATCGGTAAAATTTGATACCGCAGAAGAACTAATTAAGTTTTGCCAAGTTATACAAACGGTTTCGCCAATAGATAGTTATGTTACGCCCGAACCTTGGGATATGCCTGGGTATAGCCACAAAGTAATAATGGCAGCAGGAACATTCGTGCAAGGCGCATCAATAGAATTAACCGCAGATGGCACTATAAGAGAACCATATGTGGCATATTTGCAAGGTGGACTAACATACGAGCATTATAAAATAGCATTACTTGAACTGTTAGAAAAGTTAGGTTAGCTTTAATTATGTAGCTTATGCCTTTACGCAAATAAAACAGTAAGAGAACCTTATGTGGCATATTGGTACGGTGGGCTGTTAAAGGGTGTGCTGATATAAGAGCATTATAAAATAGCCTTATTGGAACTACTAGAAAATCTAGGCTAGCTTTTTATGTAGGTTAAATTATTATTACGGTAAAATAAATTATTAGAATTTTGTAAGGTATCATAATTTAATAAACTTATTAGATTATAACTATTAGAAAGCTAATATTTCAAAAATATATCTAATTTAGAATAAAAACCACTCTCCCGCTCCGCTAGTATTCGCAAAATGTGTATTTTGCGAATAGATATAGACTGTGCTCTATTCTGCTATTTTACATTATTTTTTCACATTGCACTAATTTATGCGTTCGTTCTCTTCAAAAATTCGCTGTAGTTTACTCTCTACTAATTGATAGTTATAACAACTTTTTTCTAGTAGTTGCAATATGGATATTTTATAATTCTCGTATGTTAGCCCACCTTGCAAATATGACACATAAAGTTCTCATACTGTGTTATCTGCTTAAAGGCATAAGCTACATAATTAGTGTTAACCTTAAATAATTATTTGTTTATACTTACTGCATCAGAAATGTTTTGCTCATCTTCTCAACTCTTCTATTAAAG
>CAYJBW010000098.1:0-4886 GCA_964368255.1 uncultured Christensenella sp. | reverse complement strand
AAGTTATGGAGCTTTGCCTATTAGGCTAAATATTATTCCCGATAAAGAAAGCGAACTAGAAAAAGCGGTGCATGATGCGCTTAGCGAAAATGACATTGTGATAATAAATGCGGGTAGTTCTGCTGGAACTAAGGACTTTACTGCAAAAATTATTGAAAAAATGGGCAAAATTGTTGTTCATGGCTTGGCAATGAAGCCTGGCAAACCTACAATTCTTGGCATAATAAATAATAAGGTGGTTATTGGTGTGCCCGGTTATCCTATTAGCGCATACCTTGTCTACGAAAAAATTGTCAAAAAGGTCATAGAAAAGTCTTTAGGACTGCCAATAATTGAGGAGAACACTTATATTGAAGCCCAACTAACTAAGTCAATTAGTAGTTCACTAAAAAATGAAGAGTTCGTAAGGGTGGCTCTTGGCGAAGTGAACGGCAAAATGGTAGCTTCTCCACTAGAGCGCGGAGCGGCGGCGGTAATGAGTATGGTCAAAGCTGACGGCATAGTAATCGTTCCCAGGTTTAGCGAAGGTATAAGCAGGGGAGAAAAAGTTGTTGTTGAACTGTTAAAGCCACTTGAGAGCATAAAAAAATCCTTGCTCATTGTGGGCAGTCATGACCCTATTATTGATATTATAGCCGACAAAATGCTACTTTCTTCTTCACATGTGGGGAGTATGTCAGGAATTATTGCCCTAAAAAATCAAGCAACGCATATTGCGCCCATTCACCTAATTGACAGCGATGGGGAGTATAATAAGTCCTTTGTTAGACAGTACTTTCCACAAGGCACTATGGCGCTTATAAAAGGCTTGCAGAGAATACAAGGCTTGTTTGTACCTAAGGGCAATCCAAAAAATATTACTAGTTTGAGTATGCTAAAGAACAAAAAAATAAGTTTTGCCAACCGACAAAATGGTTCGGGAACAAGACTGCTTTTTGACAACGAAATTAAAAAACTTGGTATAGAAAGTAGTGATATTCTGGGCTATGACAAAGAATTTACCACTCATTTGGCGGTAGCTACTGCGGTAAAAAATGGAGTGTTTGACTGCGGACTTGGAGTGCTTTCCGCCGCCAACATAATGGGACTTGATTTCCTGCCAATCGGACAGGAAAGCTATGACTTTCTAGTACAAAAAGATATGCTAGACGATGAAAGGATAAAAAAGTTCATATCAATAATTACTTCTAGGCAGTTCCAGTTTGAAGTGGAAGAGCTAGGCGGATATGAATTCTTAGACACTGGCAAAATTGAGGTAATAGAGTGATAGACGGCTACAATAGAGCGATAACTTATGCGAGAATATCCCTTACTGACCTGTGCAATTTGCGGTGCTTTTATTGTATGGGTGAAGATGGGGTAGAAAAAAAACAGCATAGAGAAATGCTAACTATTGAGCAAATGCTTATAGTTATTAACGCTCTTTCTCAACTTGGAATAACAAAAATAAGACTAACTGGTGGAGAACCATTACTAAAAAAGGGCTTAGAAACGCTATTAAAAGGAATAAACGACTGTGGCATAAAAGATATCGGCATAACCACAAACGGCAGTTATTTGCAAGAAAATTTGTCATTATTAAAGAAATACAATGTCAACAAAATAAACATTAGTATAGACAGCCTTGACAAAGACATATATAGCAAAATCACCCGTGGTGGCGACATAAAAAGGGTAACAAACGCAATCAAAACTGCATCTACTATGGGCTTTAAGCTAAAATTAAACTGTGTACTACTAAAAGGTCTTAACGATAAAGAAATCCATAATTTTGCTAAGTTCGGACAGCAGTACAATGCGCTACCAAGGTTTATTGAGCTTATGCCTTTTGACTGTCAAAATAGCGACATAGACAGGTACTATATTTCGCCAGCGGAAGTAATAAATAGCTATCAAGACTTAATTCCACTTAACGAAAGTGACAGCACGAATACCAAGTATTACTCTTTTAGCGACCAAAGTGTGGTGGGCTTTATTAGCCCAATTAGTGATAAGTTTTGCGATAGTTGTAACCGCATAAGAATTACCGCAGACGGGAAGTTGCTTAACTGCTTGCATCAAAACGCAGAATATGATTTGAGAACCCATTTGTCAAACAATGAGAACCTAAAAGCATACATTCAAGCAAGTGTGCTAAAAAAGCCAGAGTGCCATAATATTAGTGATAATAACAAACAAAGTAGAGAAATGAACGCAATAGGGGGATAAATGTTAACACATATAGACAGTGACGGCAATATAAAAATGGTTAATGTGGGCGACAAAGAGATAACTAACAGAGTGGCAAAGGCAAGCGCAAGAATCACAATGAAAAAAGAAGTGCTTGATATTATTAAGGCAGGCAATCTCAAAAAAGGCGATGCATTAGCTGCCGCTAAAGTTGCCGCTATTATGGGTGCAAAGAATACATCAAATGTAATTCCGCTTTGTCACAATATTTTTCTCAGTAGTGTAGATATTGATTTTGAATTCGGAATAGATTATATTACAATACTTTCTACTGTGTCTGCTACGGCAAAGACTGGAGTGGAAATGGAAGCTCTTAACGCTGCATTTGTTGGCGCGCTAGTTATTTATGACATGGCAAAGGCAATGGACAAAGAAATGGTAATTGATAATATTATGCTACTAGAAAAACACGGCGGTAAGTCGGGTGACTATGTAAGGAGCAAATAAAATGGCAAAGGTAATTGCGGTTAATATCAGCGAAAAAAAGGGGCAAATAAAACACCCTGTTGAATATGTGGAGCTAAAGGAAGACTATGGCATAATAAATGACGCTCATGCTGGCAAGGGAATAAGACAAATAAGTTTACTTGGCAGAGAAAGCATAAGAAAAATGCAAGAATACGGGATAGACGGACTTTGCACAGGAAAGTTCGCAGAAAACATCACAACGGAAGGAATAGTTTTGTACGATTTGCCTGTTGGTAGCAAAATAAAAATTGGCGAAACTTTGCACGAAGTAACGCAAATAGGCAAAAAGTGTCACGCATCGGACGGTTGTGAAGTGGCAAAATTAACGGGGCATTGCATTATGCCCAAAGAAGGTATTTTTACTAAAGTACTAACGGGCGGTAGAATATACCCAGGAGATAAAATTGAAAGGTGTGAAGACTAGAACTATATGCGCTATTATACTTGTGTGCATTTTGATTGCACTAAGTGGCGTTCTTGCTGCTTGCCAAAATAATGAGGGCAAACAGTTTAATTCCTATCAATATTTTAACACAGAAACAACGCTTGTTTTGTTCGGTAACTTTGCAAGAAAAGCAGATATAGACCATGCGGAGAAAGTCTGGAGCGAAGTAAAAGAGATACTATCTTCCATAGAAAACGCAATTTCTGTGGAGGAAGGAAGCGATATTTTTGCTTTTAATAACCACAGTGGCGGTTTATTAGAAATAAGTCAGCATACATACAACATACTTACGCAAGCAAAAAAGCTGTACGAGTTTACGCAAGGTGCATTCAACCCAAGCCTAGGTTTGCATGTTGATTTGTGGGGCTTTTCGCCACGGTTTAGCAAGGCAAGCTATGAGCCTAGCAAAGATTATGATAGGGAAGACTACAAAAATAATATTCCAAGTGCGGAGTATATAGATGGGTTTGCTCCGCTGACTGATTTTAGTAAAGTTACTTTGTCAACAAGTGACGGCAAATACTTTGTAAGCAAGCCTAATGATAAAGTAACGATTAACGGCAAAGAGTATACTATGAACATAAACTTAGGTGGACTTGGCAAGGGGTATGCTACTGATGTTATCACTGATTATCTAAAAAAAGAAGGTATCAAGGACGGATATATTAGCGTGGGTAGAAGTAGCTTAACGGTACTTAATAACGCAATAATTTTAGCCGATGCGCCAAAACCTACTGACTGGAAAGTTGGGCTTATAAATCCAAACGATACCACCAAACAGTATGGGCATATGTTCCTAAACAATATTAGCCTATCTAGTAGTGGGGACTACGAAAATTATTATGAAATTGGCGCCAAAAGATACAGCCACATAATTGACGGAAACACATTTTATCCTGTGGATAATACAATTACTTCCGTTACCGTTGTAAGTAGCTCTGCCACCTATTGTGATGCGCTCTCTACCGCTCTTTGCGTTATGGGGATAGACAAGGCGAAAGAATTTGTACAAGAAAATATGTTTGACGATAGAGTTGTCATTAGCTACAAAAACGGAGAAAACTTACAAGTATTCACAAGCGAAAATGGTAATTTTGAACTAACAGATACCACCTTTACAGTAGATGTGCAAAAGGGGGCTAAGTGAGTCTAAAAACTATAAAAAAAGAAAAGGGCAACAAACTTTTTCGCAAAGGTGACCTAATAATATACTTGGTTGTGGCAGTGGTAATTGTTGTGTTATTTTTTGTTTTTGTTATAAACAAAGACAAAAATGATAGTCAAGGGCTGGAAATAGTACTACAAGAAGTAGTGATTTTTGACTACGATTTTGAGAGTGACACATACAAAGTTGCAGCAGGATATGAAGATATAGTTGTTGTCGAGAAGAAAGCAGACTTTTTTGTTACTATTTTTACCGATAATGGGCATTTTAACAAAATATCTATAAAAACCGACAAAAGACAAGTATTTATGGTGGATGCTAATTGTTCTAGCAGTAAAGATTGCACAAAAATGTCAATTACTGATGATAAAAGCGTTATTGTGTGTGTGCCAAGTCAATTACTTATCAGGAGCAAAACAGTAGGGATAAAACAACCGACTTCGGGCTAGTAAGCCCAATAACTAATGATTTGATTAGAATAATGCGTTTTTTTACACAAAAAAGTTAAATTGGGTATTGAAATAATTATTGTATAGTGTTATTATAACTAAGGAATTATTTTTTATATAATCTATAAAT
>CAYJBW010000097.1:0-4947 GCA_964368255.1 uncultured Christensenella sp. | reverse complement strand
GAGAAATACTCTGTAGTGAAGTCTTTATTGATAATCCACTTACCAAACTAATAGTTGACGAAAAAGAGTTTTCTCTACTTGACGAGAACGCAAAAAATAAGTATATGTTACAGTTAAGCAAAATTTATATAGAATTAAAAAATAAAATACAATAAAAAACTTTACTAATCCTTATTTTTGATTATATTTAGGATATTTAGCGAAATTTGTCGAATAATAGGTCGTGAGGTGTTGTGAATGGGTTTTTATCCGGAACAATTCTTAGATCAAATAAAAGCTAAGACCAATATAGTAGATTTGATATCTACTTATATCCCTACCCAAAGAAAGGGCAGGGACTATTGGGCATGTTGTCCCTTTCATAACGAAAAAACACCATCTTTCCAAATTAGAGAAGATCAACAGTGTTATCGCTGTTATGGTTGTGGCAAAAATGGCAATATTTTTACCTTTGTTATGGAATATGAAAAGGTGTCCTTTCCTGAGTCAATTGAAATGCTAGCGCAAAAAGCAGGACTAGAAATTCCTAAACTAACTAACGACCCACAATATAATTTACTCAAACAGCAGTTAGAAAAAATACATTTAATCAACAAGGAAGCGGCGAAGTTTTATCACGAGAATTTGAAAAAAGAAGATGGACAAATTGCCCGTGATTATTTATCTTCCAGGGGACTAAATTTAGATATAATAATCAAGTTCGGGATTGGGTATTCCACTGATTTTGTTACACTGGTTAAACATCTAGAAAAAGTAGGTTATGACAAAGAATCACTAGTTTTTGCGGGTATTGCAAGCAAAAATGATAAAGGTGAAACCCTAGACTTTTTTGGGAAAAGGCTGGTTATTCCTATAATAGACAGTAGGGGCAAAGTTATTGGCTTTACTGGGCGGTCGCTAGAAGCAAGTCCGGATTTTGCTAAATATAAGAACACACCTGCAACACTTGCCTTTAACAAAAGAAAGAGTTTGTTTGGTATAAATTTGTTTAAGAAGCACATACATGGCAATGTTCGCACAATGATACTTGTAGAAGGGCATATGGATGTCATAAGTTTGTACCAATATGGCTTTACTAACGCAGTAGCTAGTATGGGAACTTCGCTAACACAAGAACAGTGCAAAGAGATAAAACGGTACTGTGACATTGTATATGTATCATTTGACGGAGACAGCGCAGGACAAGAAGCCACGCTTAGGGGACTAGAACTACTAAAAAATGAGGGATTAGAGGTAAAGGTTGTTTGTCTAACGGACAATTTAGACCCCGATGATTATTTGAAAAAGTTCGGAAAAGTTGGATATGATAAGCTAATAATTGAAGCGCTACCGTTTATTGATTTTAAGTTAAAAAAAGTGGAACAAAAGCATAAATTTGATTCCTATGACAACAAGCTAAAGTACGCTAAAGAAGCAATAGAAGTTCTTGGCGGACTTGATGATGTTGAGCGTGAAGTTTATGTAGACCTAGTTAGCAAAAGATGCGGATTAAGTAAAGAAACCATACTGAAAAGGGTAGCAAATGCAGACACAACCCCGCCACCTATTGTCAAAGAAAAGTCGAAAAACAGGGCAAGCGGGCTAGATATAGGCGCGCGTTTTGTAATAGCTAGTATGTTCTATGGGGAAAGCTATGCGCTTTATTCGGATATAGACGCTGACCTTTTTGAAAACGAAAAGCACAAAATTATATGTGAACACATCAAGGAATGCGCTCTTAATAACAAATTGCCAGAGCCATCTAAGCTGTATTATATCTTAGAAAATGATCAAGAAGCGCAAGAGATAGCCACCGCGCGAGATACTGTTTTGCCAGAAAATAAGTTAATTTTTTATAAGCAAAGTCTACAAAAGCTAAGTAAAAACTATGCAAATAAGGAAATTAAGCGACTTATAGCGGAATTACAAGAAGAAACGGACGCGGACAAAAGAAAAATGATAGAAAGCCAAATAAATAACCTGACCAAATCAAATAAATAGCCATACAAAATCACAAGCTAAATACGAATCCGGGAGTGTAAAAATGATAGAAAAAGAAGAGCGCAAAAAAGCGGAATTAGAAAAAATTATTGAGTCTTATAAGGATAGGAAAGCCATCCCTGAAGATGAGCTACTTAATCGAATGGACAAAATGCAGCTAGACGCAAGCGAACTAGAAAGCGTTTATCAAGCCCTTTCGGAGAGAAACATTAAGGTTGTTACGGTAGAAGAACAAGAGAAGATAAACGACCAAATGTTGCAAAAGATAATGAGCGAAGTTAACATTGACGACTCTGTGAAAATGTACCTTAGGGACATTGGCAGAGTGCCACTACTTACACCCCAAGAAGAATATGGACTAGCCGAAAGAATGACGCTAAACGGTGACGAAGAAGCAAAAAAGCAACTAATAAATGCCAACTTGCGACTTGTTGTAAGTATAGCTAAACGCTATGTTGGCAGGGGCATGCAATTTTTGGACCTTATTCAAGAAGGTAACTTGGGACTTATGAAGGCGGTAGATAAGTTTGACTATACAAAGGGGTTCAAGTTTTCTACCTATGCAACTTGGTGGATAAGACAGGCAATAACAAGAAGTCTAGCCGACCAGGCAAGAACTATAAGAATACCCGTTCATATGGTAGAAACTATCAACAAGCTCACCAAAATTAGTCGTACTTTACTACAAAAACTAGGCAGAGAACCCACCCAAGCAGAAATTGCCGAAGCAATGGGCATACCAGAAGCTAGAGTGGTAGAAATCCAAAAAATAGCCCAAGACCCTGTTTCCTTAGAAACACCAATTGGCGAAGAAGACGATAGCCACTTAGGTGACTTTATCGAAGATAAAACCACAGCGTCACAAATGGAAGTTGCTGAAGCAAAAATGTTAAAGGAACAGGTGGAAGAAATCCGCAATACGCTTGCTCCCAGAGAAGCAGCAGTGCTTATTCTTAGGTACGGACTTAAGGACGGCAAGCCAAGAACGCTAGAAGAAGTTGGCAAAGAATTTAATGTAACCAGAGAGAGAATAAGACAAATAGAAGCTAAGGCACTGCGCAGACTAAAGCATCCTAACAAAATGAAAAAGCTCAAGGACTTTTTGGACAAATGATAAAACTAGGCGCTAGGCTACAGGCTATTCTACAAGAAATTGACTATGTAGATACCATTGCTGACATTGGCACTGACCACGGGAAATTGGTGGTGAGTGCTATTTTGTGTAATAGAGCAAAACGAGCGGTAGCAGTTGACATAAGTAAGTTTAGTCTAAAAAAAGCGGAGCAACTGGCTTATCTTGAAGGGATAGAAGATAAAATAGATTTTTTTGTGGGAGATGGGTTTTCGCCGCTAAAAGATAGGGTAAATATTGCAATAGTTGCCGGTATGGGCGGACTAGAAATTACTAACATAATGGCGGATGTTGCCGACAAATACATATTAGTTCCCCACCAAGATAGCTATTTGCTCAGAAAATATTTACAAGATAATAGCTACCATATCATTAAAGACTTTGTTGTTAAAGATACTAAGTTCTATGATATTATAGTAGCAAGCAAGGGTGATAATAATTACAGTGATTCCGAGCTATTTTTGGGTAAAAACTATCCGCAAAGTGATTTTTACTATGAAAGGAATATAAGCAGGCTGAAACAACTAGAAAATATTATTCATCAGCACACCGAAAATAAAAGCGAAAAACCGCTTAAGGCAGAAATACTAATGGAAAGGCAGGTAATTATTGATGACAAAGTTAAAAGAAATTATTAGCGTAATTGAAGAGTTTGCCCCATTATCACTGCAAGGTGATTTTGACAACTCTGGATTAAAAATTGGCAATGTCAATATGCAAGTAACTGGGATACTAATTACTCTTGACACCAATGAGGACATAGTAAGAGAAGCTATAGAGAAAAAATGCAATGTAATAATTGAGCATCATCCGTCAATTTTTTATCCCATAAAGAGTATAAATTATGAATACCCGCTATCAAAAGCGCTAGTTTTGGCAATGAAAAATGATATAGCTATTTATTCTGCCCACACCAATGTAGACTTTGCGGAAAACGGTCTTAATGACTTGGTTGCAAAGAAAATTGGACTAAAGAATATTTACAAATTAGAGAGTAGTGGGGCAAGAATGGGAGAACTGGAGCAAAGCACTACAGTTTTTGCACTGGCTAATCTGATTTCCAAACTTTTTAATGATAAAAATGTAAAGATAATAGGCAACAAAAACAGAATTGTAAAAAAAGTGGCAATAATAAATGGCGGTGGTGGAAGTAGCGTAGAACAAATTGTAATAACCAAGAACGAAGGTTGCGATATATTTATTACAGCAGATGTAAAATATAGTGTTTCTCGGTTGGCAAAAGATTGGAACTATGGTATAATAGAATACGGTCATTATACAAGTGAACAAGACTTTTTGCCTTTAATGCGCGATGTGCTGTCCCAAAAACTAAACATTAGCATTTTTTTGGCAGAAGAACAAACAAATCCGTATAATAGCTAAAATTATTTTGGCTGTGAGGTGTGAATATGGCAATATCAGATATTATTAAATATCAAAAATTAGATTTAACTTTGTATAATTTGGAAAGGGAATATTCTCAAAGTGTAGAAATAAAAAGAGTATACCACTTCCAGAAACTTTATAAAGATAGACTGGATACTTTGGTTAAACTTAATAGCGAACTTGAAGAGTTATACAACCAGCTTGCAAGGCTGGAGACTAAGTTTGACGAAATCAACCTTGAAAGGTCTGCTTTTGAAGTGGACTTCCAACAGTTCCAAGAGATAAAAGAGTTTGAAGAATACGAAAAGAGCCTTGCAAAATATGAAGATAGCCTAATAAATCTCAATAGAGATGTTTCTAGGGTAGTTAAGAGAATATCAGAGATAAATGCAGATAACAAAAAAATCAACGACAATATGGATACCCTTAATAAAGATCACGGGGTAGCT
>CAYJBW010000096.1:0-5033 GCA_964368255.1 uncultured Christensenella sp. | reverse complement strand
GTAATAGACAAGTTTTTGACACAGCGAAAATAAAAGCAGGAATTTTGAAGGCTTGTGAAAAAAGGCCGGTTCCCATTGCGGAAATAGAAAAGCTGGTATGTTCTATAGAAAAGCAAATAAATAATAGCCTAGTGCAAGAGATAAGCAGTAACAAAATTGGCGAAATGGTAATGCATGGGCTAAAAGACTTGGACGATGTTGCTTATGTGCGCTTTGCTTCCGTTCATAGAGAGTTCAAAGACATTAACACTTTACTTCAAGAAATAGAGCATCTTGTGCAAGATAAAAGACAATAATTATGAAAGAGTTTTTTTATCAAGGCGATAGCACCAAACTTACTAAGTATTTGCTTAGCGAGCTATCTGATGTTTCCTATTTTACTCTGCAAAAATTGCTAAGAAACGGCGATATTAAGCTAAATGGTAAAAAAATCAATAAAGATATCCACATAAATAGTGGTGACAACATAAAGGTATATTGCATAGATAAAGAAAGTTTTTTTGACCCAAAAACCATATACGAAGATGAGAATATAATAGTATTTTTTAAGCCCATAAAAATTGCTAGTCAGGGCGATAATTCCTTTGAAAATAGGGTAAAAATGCATATAAACAATGATTATGTGCTTTGTCACCGCTTGGACACAAACACTCAAGGCTTACTTCTTTTTGCTAAATCTAATGAAATTTTTGAAGAAATAAAAACTGCTTTCAAAAACAAACAATTAGAAAAACACTATTTTGCTATTGTTTATGGCAAAATTGACAAGGAACAAACCTTTGTGGACTATTTGCTAAAAAACGAAAAAGAAAGTTCTGTAAAGGTTTTTTCGCAAAAGTTGCCTTATACTCAACAAATTATTACCAAAGTTACACCGTTACTTAGTGGAGAGATAAGCCATTTTGATGTTGAGCTAATTACTGGTAAAACCCACCAGATTCGGGCGCATTTGGCATTTCTAGGCTTTCCTATAATAGGGGACGGCAAGTACGGAAATCAAGCTGTTAATCGAAAATACAAGGCAAAGACGCAAAAGTTAGTTGCTTACAAAATAATTTTCAAGACGGAGACAGGCTTACTTAAGTATTTATTTAATAAAGAAATTAGCGTAGACTACACATTTTTGACGCAAAATTAAACAACTTTTTACATAATCCCCCATATACTATATAGCAATAGGAGCTATATGATATTAGAAGGATTTTATACTTTACTTACCAATTTATTATTATTTACATCGAGAATAGAGAATTCTAATTCCTTTCCACATCCACTTAGCTCCGAAAAAGAGAAGGAGTATTTAGAAAAATACAAAAAAGACGGGGATATAGAAGCAAGGAACATTTTAGTCAAACACAATTTGCGTTTGGTGGTTTTTATTGCAAAAAAGTATATAAATTATCCAGATAACGAAGATTTAATAAGCATTGGCACAATGGGGCTAATTAAAGCAATAAACACTTTTGACATGACCAAGGGTTCGCAACTAGCTACTTATGCGTCTAGATGTATAGAAAATGAAATCCTTATGACTATGAGAATATACAAAAAACGCGCACAAGATATATCTATTTATGATTCTTTAAGCAACGCAAAGAGCGGAGCGGAACTACCTATAATAGATTTACTTAGAACGGACGAAGACAGCGTATATAGCAAGATTGACGAAGAATTCCTTAACAAAACAATAAAATCTCTGATACAAAAAAACTTAAGCGAAAGAGAATCACACATAATTTGTGAGCGATTTGGACTAAAGAGCGGCATACCAAAAACGCAACAAACGGTAGCTGATAGTATGGGAATATCCCGTTCTTACATATCAAGAATAGAAAAAAGAGCGTTAGAAAAGTTAAAAAAAGCCATAGAAAAAGAAAAGATACAACTATAAGTATATACATAAAAGCATACCTGCCACATATTTGCATAAAAAAGCACCACCCCAAAGGGCGGTGCTTTTAAGTTAATCTATAAGCCGAGTTCTGTATTTGATGACCATCTATCTAGGCGCATTGTTACCAATACGCTCAAGCGATTTTTAGAAGCGAGTCGGGCTAACTATAAGCTTCATATCTTGCATCAAGTGGGGTTTACACAGCCAATTTCGTCGCCGAACTGCTGGTACGCTCTTACCGTACCTTTCCATCCTTACAAGTAAAATACTTGCGGTTTATTTCTGTTGCACTATCCTTAAAGTCACCTTCAGCGGATGTTATCCGTCACTCTGCCCTATGATGCTCGGACTTTCCTCATCTTGCGATGCGGTCATCTGATTAACTTAAGTAAATAATAGCATTTTACGGGCAAATAATCAAGTATATGGACAGGTCTTTAGGGAATAATTTAATACAATATTTGTAAGTATTTTGGAGAGATATGTTTGTTATCCTAATTATTGTAATAATTATGCTCATAATAACCGCTATTTATGCTGTGAAAGAACGGCCACAAGTTGCCTTTAGGCAAATGAAAAAACTGCCGCTTGATGAGTTAATAAAAATTATTTCCGATGTGGGCAAAAATTTGCGTTCTACAGAAAACGGTAGGGGAGTCAACACTGCCTTTATGTATAGCACAATAAAAAAGGCAAACAGACTAATCGCTAAGAAAAATAATCTAAACTTACCATTGCAAGAAGCGGAAAAGTGGCTACTTGAGAACTTTTACTTGATTTATCGCTTTATTTTTGGACAAAGAAACAACATGATGACTTTGCCACATATTGATAGTTTACCCAGAATAATAGTTTTAGCAAGGATAATTGTAGATAATTCTTTAGGTAGTTTAGATGAAGACCGCATAAAAAATGTACTGGAACAGTTAAAAATTGTACTGCCCCTTAATTTCCGTGAGTTAAAAGAATTTAATAACGCCATAGGGTATGCAATAATAGAACAACTTTATATTTTGTCACAGCGCATAATCTTCCAAGAAAACTGCAAGATTAAAGCCCAAAAATATGGATATAACGAAAAATTGATGAAAAGTGATGTATATACCTATCACATATTATCTAGCGAAAAACTTACAGAAAAGGACAAAATAAAGCTAGAAAAGAAAGGTATTGTTACAAAAAACATACTACTTAGCTACAATAATACCCTTATGCGCAACACTGATATGGCAAGCACTTTGCTTTCCGCTTTGCGGAATATCAACAACCTTATCCCTATTCATACTGGCATAAAGCTACTGGGCGCATACCAAGAGCTTCTCAAAGTAAACAATTTCCCATATGTAGATATATCTACGCAAATAAATTACTTTGATGTTATAGAGCGAGTTAGTATCGCACAGTCCGTAAGCGAAACTTATGTGGCAAAAAAACTAATTGAACTTGCGGAGTTTAACAATACTGACGTAAGTAATGTGCTTTTTGACCACAAAAATGAGTTAAAATGTTATGTAAAAAGTAATAAACTAAATAAGCTAAAAGCGCACACAAATAAAGTGCGAGAAAGGCTTTATATTGGCTTTATTACGCTTTTTAGCTTAGCATCGTCAGTTGCAATTGCGCTTTTTGTAAACATTATTATAGGTATACTTAGTTTTATTCCCCTGATTTTTATTTGGGAAAACATAATAAATTATTTGCTCGAACACGGTAAATCTGGCGTTGACACTCCCAAAATGGATTACAAAAGCGTACCATACGAACATAGCGTAATGGTGGTAATAAGCGAATTTATCGCCAATTTTGAGCAATTTATGGGTAGTTTGCATCATGCTAGAGTACTACTTGATGGCAACACTGATAAAAACATACAAGTAGCTATGCTTCTTGACCTTAAAGGTGGCATAGCACCTATTGACCAACTTAATATAGACATAGAAAACTATCTAGAGCAGACTAATTTTGACAATAGATTTAATGTTTTTATTAGGAAAAAAGAGAACATAAACGGCAAGTATCAGGGGAAAGAAAGAAAAAGAGGCGCAATAATGGCTCTAAATAAGATGCTCATTACCCAAAACAAATCAGATTTTATATATATTTATAACGAAAACTATATACTTCCGCAGTACATCGTCACACTTGACGCTGACAATACCATGCTTCCGGGCGAAGTGAATAACATGGTTAATATGATTGCGCATCCTTACAATAGCAAATATGACTTACTTGCAACGCAGAACAAGTTTAACCTTTTTTCTGTAAAAACTAAATACGCTTTGCGTTTTTTGGGAGAAAGCGGACTGAACGGTTATCCATTTTACACAAGTTTTTATAAAAAACTGTTTAATAAAGAAATTTTTTGCGGTAAAGGTATATATAGATTATTAAACTTTTTTAACAGCTTAGAAGAAGTTATTCCTAGTAATAAGGTGCTTTCTCACGACATAATTGAGGGGAGTATACTCAGCACGGGATGTGGAAGCGTTATATTTGAAGATGCCCCCACCGGCTTTGTTGCAGATAGAGAACGGCGCAAAAGGTGGCAAAGGGGGGATATTCAGCTATTACCCTTTGTAAAAGGCAGGTGGAAAACCGATTCAAAAATGCCTTGTAAAAAGGATATTTCGCCCATTTATAAGTTTTTAATGATAAAAAATGCAATTAGTGGGCTAAAAGAAATACTTCTGCTTTCCGCTTTAGTTCTGGGGTTATTTCTTGGTAATGCTGCGCTTTATGTAGCGTTAGGTATATTCTTGATGCCGTATGTTATCAATCAAGTAAAGATTTTGCGTGGATTTTCGCAAAATTTTCGTGCAAGGTACATTGCAAAAAATAGTCTAATTAACTTTGGAATAATGCTAGAAGACTTTTTTATGCTGAGCTATTATGCCTTTAGCAACACTTTAATTTTTATTACCACGTTAATAAAAATGCTATTAGGAAAAAATCTTTTGGAATGGAAAACTTACTATAATTCTCAAAATTCCACTCAATTCTTTAGCTATGTCAAAGAATTCTCCATTCCATTTTTATTTTTTACAATAACTTTTGGGTTATTGTGCCTAATTGATACTGTTGGGATATTCCTTTTATTATATTTATTGTTAACTTTGCTTGCTTATATTGAGCTATATGC
>CAYJBW010000095.1:0-5065 GCA_964368255.1 uncultured Christensenella sp. | reverse complement strand
AAAATTATGGCAAAAATTATTGGTATTGATTTAGGAACGACAAATTCCTGTGTAGCAGTTATGGAAGGCGGAGAAGCGGTAGTTATACCCAACGCAGAAGGAGCGCGTACAACCCCGTCAGTAGTAGGCTTCACGAAAGATGGACAAAGACTTGTAGGTCAAGTCGCAAAAAGACAAGCTGTGGTTAATCCAGAGCGTACTATCTCTTCAATCAAGAGAGAAATGGGCACATCACATAAAACTAGCATTGACGGGAAGAACTATACTCCCCAAGAAATATCCGCTATGATACTATCCAAGCTAAAAGCAGATGCTGAAGCGTATATTGGACAAAAAGTATCTCAAGCAGTTATTACAGTACCTGCTTACTTTAGCGACAGTCAAAGGCAAGCGACTAAAGACGCAGGCAAAATTGCTGGTCTTGAGGTGCTTCGTATAATAAACGAGCCTACAGCGGCAGCGCTTAGCTATGGACTAGACAAAGACCAAAAGGCGCAAAAGATACTTATATTTGACCTAGGTGGCGGAACATTCGATGTATCCATACTAGAACTAGGTGATGGAGTATTTGAAGTGCTTGCAACCAACGGCGACACCCGTCTTGGCGGTGATGACTTTGACACAGAAATTATGAACTGGATAGTTAGCGAGTTCAAGAAAAATGACGGTATCGACCTAAGCAAAGACAAAATGGCTATGCAAAGGGTTAAGGAAGCGGCAGAAAGAGCAAAAATTGAGCTTAGCGGTATGCAAAAAGCTAATATTAACTTGCCCTTTATTACTGTTGGTAGCAATGGACCACTGCATATTGATATGGATTTAACCAAGGCTAAGTTTGACGATATGACATCTCATTTGGTACAAAGAACGCTTAATCCAGTTAAGCAAGCAATCAAAGACTCTGGTCTAAGCGCATCTCAAATTGATAAAATAGTACTAGTTGGCGGTTCTACCCGTATACCCGCTGTATATGAAGCGGTCAAGGGTCTAACAGGCAAAGACCCGTATAAGGGAATTAACCCAGACGAGTGTGTAGCACTAGGCGCAGCAATTCAAGCAGGCGTACTAGCAGGTGATGTAAAGGATGTACTACTACTTGATGTAACACCACTTTCCCTTGGTATCGAAACAATGGGCGGAGTATTCACCAAGTTAATTGATAGAAACACAACCATTCCTACAAAGAAGTCACAAGTATTTAGCACAGCTGCTGACAATCAACCTAGCGTTGACATCCATGTTTTGCAGGGTGAAAGAGCAATGGCTGCCGACAATAAGACACTAGGACGCTTTGAACTAGGCGGTATCCCCCCGGCAATGCGCGGTGTTCCACAAATCGAAGTAACATTTGATATCGATGCAAACGGCATTGTTAGCGTTACAGCACAAGACAAGGGCACGGGCAAGACGAACAATATCACAATCACAGCTTCTTCCAACCTAACCGATAAGGATATCGACAAGGCAGTTAAGGAAGCAGAGCAATTTGCTGAAGAAGACCAAAAGCGCAAAGAGCTAGTTGATATGAGAAACAACGCTGAACAACTTATACTTGCAGTAGACAAAGCTCTTCGCGAGAGTAGCGACAAGCTATCTGAAGAAGATAAAGCTACCCTAGAAGATGCTAACAAGATAGCTAAAGACAAGCTAAGCAAGGCAACTACTGTGGAAGAAATAAAAGAGCTTACAGAAGAGCTAAGCAAAGACACAAACAATGTGTTCACCAAACTATACCAACAAGCTAGTCAAGCTAATCAAAACGAGGACGGAAACGGCGGAGATGATTCCACAATAAACATCAACCCTGACGACATTAACTAACAATCATGGCAAAAGCAAACTATTATGATGTACTAAGTGTACCCAAAACGGCGAATGCAGACGAAATAAAGTCTGCATATCGTCGTTTAGCAAAAAAATATCACCCCGATGTATTCGCAACAGCGGATGAGAGTAAGAAGAAAGAAGCAGAAGTAAAGTTCAAAGAAGTGCAACACGCTTATGATGTACTTAGCGACCCACAAAAGAGAGCAGCTTTTGACCAATACGGCAGTGAAGACGGACCGACAATGAATGATTTTGGTGGTGGCGGATTTAACCCCTTTGGTGGTGGCGGTGGAGCAGGTGGCTTTGACGACATACTTAACAACATTTTTACTAGCTTTACTGGCGGTGGCAGAACATCTAGGCGCCCGCGTGACGGGGATGATTTGGAGTACACTCTCAATCTGACTTTCAAAGAAGCATGTTTCGGTGTTACAGATAAAGAAATAACCTTTAGCAGGGTAGAAAAGTGTTCTACTTGTAACGGAACGGGTGCAAAAAATGAAAGTTCTATTAAAACTTGTCCTAAGTGTGGTGGTAGTGGCACGATAAATATGCAACAACGCACACCTTTTGGTGTAATGCAAACCCAAAAAGTTTGTGACGAGTGTGGCGGAGAAGGCAAAATTATTGGAGAAAAATGTCCCGATTGTCGCGGTAAAGGCAGGGTAAAAAAGCAACGCACAATAAAGATAAACATTCCAGCAGGTGTCGACAACGGTCAAATGTTAACCATGCGCGGAGAAGGCAATGTTGCGCCAAGCGCAGGTGGGAACAACGGCAACCTAATACTTGTGTTCCGTATCGATAAACATCCCTTGTTTGTTCGTGACGGCACTAATATTAGCTATGAACTGCCCATAACAATTATGCAAGCTACTTTGGGAGCAAAAATGGATGTGCCTACACTAAGTGGTGTGACAAACATAGAAATCCCAGAAGGCACTCAGAGCGGAACGGTTATTAGGGTAAAAGGCAAGGGTGTTAAGAGTTTAAGGCGCGACGCATACGGTGACTTATTTATAAAAATCATTGTAGAAGTACCCAAAAATTTGAGCTCCAAGCAAAAGAGTGCAATAAAAAGCATAGATGATACGCTAGCAAAAGCAAAGTATGACAAGATAGAAAACTACAACAAAATGATAAGGAATTTGTAAACTATGAGATGGTACGAAATAATAGTCAATACAACATCTGAAGGCACGGAATTGATAGCTGATGCCTTCTTTTCTATTGGTTGTGTTAATGGTGTCAAAATTATGGATAAAAACGACATATTAGATGTGATAAACAACCAAAAATGTTGGGACTACATAGACGAAGATTTGCTAGAAAAAAGCAGCGTTGCTAAGGTAAGCGGTTTTGTGAGCGAAGAAGAAAAGGACACTAAACTAAAAGAACTTAGTGATTATTTGTTGCAAAACAACTATGAACATGGCGAAATCACCACAATTTTAATTGATGACGAGAGTTGGTACGACAGTTGGAAAAAGTACTATAAGCCAATAGTTGCTGGCAAATATGTTATTATACCTAAGTGGATAAATTATGATAATAAGGATAACTATATAGAAATACTAATGGACCCTGGCATGGCTTTTGGCACAGGGGAGCACGAAAGCACAAAGATGTGTCTAATGCTAATGAGCGAACTAGACTTTATTGATAAAAGTGTAATTGATGTGGGTACAGGTAGCGGGATTCTTGGCATTGGCGCCAAAAAAAGTGGTGCGAAAAGCTGTTATATGTGCGACATTGACAGCATAGCAGTCAAAGCCGCAAAAGAAAACGCAACACTAAATGGTATAGAAGATGTAACCATTGAACTAAAAGACTTACTTAGTGACAGCAGCAAAATTGCTGATATAGTACTAGCCAACTTGACCGCTGATATACTTATTAGATTGTCAAAAGGACTAACCAATCACATAGTAAAGGGCGGTTATTTGGTGTGTTCGGGTATAATACACACTAGGAAAAAAGAAGTAATTGACGCTTTTATATCTGCTGGATTTACTTTGGCGAAAGAAATAACTATGGGCGAATGGAATGCTCTAACATTTACTTTATAAAAAAATGGACTTAAAAAGATTTTTCGTAGAAAATATTGTAGGGAACACTGCCACTCTTACCGGTGAAGAGTTTTTTCACGCAGTCAAAGTAACTAGGCACAAAGTGGGCTATAATATTATACTTTGCGACAATACAGGATACGATTATTACGGCACTATTACAGAAATAAACAAAGATAATTTGATTGTTGCAATAGACAAAAAAGAGCAAAATAATACCGAACTAATCAATAAGGTAAACTTATTTATTGGAGTAAATAAAGACATTGATTCAGTAGTTCAAAAGGCAGTAGAATTGGGAATAAGTTGTGTTACGCCCTTTTTTTCTCAGCATACCAACTTAAGTGATGTGAATGTATCCAGGCTACAAAAAATAGTACTAGAAAGTAGCAAGCAATGCGGTAGAGCAAAGTTAATGGAAATAAAGCAAGCAGAAAACATAGATAATTTAATGGAAAAATTCGACAGTAACACTTTGGTTTTTTATGAGTACGAAAGGGATAACAAGGTTAGTGAAAGTAAAATTTCTCATGAAAATCCTATCAACATAGTAATTGGTGGAGAAGGCGGATTTAGCTTAGATGAGATATCAAAAATTAAAGATAAAGGAGCCCAAACTCTTACTTTAGGGAATAGGATACTTAGAGTTTCTACAGCGGTTGTGAGCGCAATTACGCTTACTTTACAGAGAATCGGAGAAATGTAGTGAAAGCCGTTATATTTAATCTAGGCTGCAAAGTCAACCAATATGAATGTGATGTATTATCTGAGAACTTGCAAAAACGCGGATTTAGTGTTAGTGCGGAACTCGGCTATGCTGACCTTTACATTATCAACACTTGCGCTGTTACAAAAGAAGCAGAAAAGAAGTCTAGACAGGCAATAGCTAGGTGCAAGAAGTTTAATGATGCTTGTACAATTATTGTTTGCGGTTGCGCTTCCGAAAAAAATGCGGAGAGTTTTGCAAAAGATAATGTAAGTTATGTTAGCGGAGTAGCGGACAAGTTAAAAATTTTGGACATTGTCGACAAAGGTTATAATTCTAGTAATATTATCAACATTGATAAACTGCCACTTTTTTGTGAAAAAACTAGCCTAAGCGCAGTTGATAGAACAAGGGCTTTTGTAAAAATTCAAGACGGTTGTAACAACTTTTGCTCTTATTGCAT
>CAYJBW010000094.1:0-5177 GCA_964368255.1 uncultured Christensenella sp. | reverse complement strand
ATATCATAGAGTATACTTACACCAAGGTTGCTCATGCCCACTTCATAAATATCGGTAAAACAAAGACAAAACCTGACATTGCATGGTTTTGTCATATCAGGTGTATTATATTCGCCTCCCGTGTAGCGAGCAGGTTTTTCCACATTTATTAGGTGCTTACTTAGTATATTTTTCATAAACCTAGCGCCGCCGCGCCTACTATTCCGGCATCATTCCCTAAAGACGCGCGAATAATGGGCGGAACTCTATTTAGGTTCCTGCCAAAAGCGTGCTTTCTTACATATTTCTCTATTTTTTTAATAAAATAATCCCCTTCGTGGCTAATTCCGCCCCCAACAATAATTATGTCCGGACGGAAAATATTTACTAGCACAAGTAGTCCCGTTGCCACATATTTGACATACTTTGTAACTACGCTAATTGCGGGCTTGTCCCCTTCTAGGTGTGCGGTAAATGCCGTTCTTCCGCTTACCTTGCCATGTTCCTTAGCCACTTGATGCATAAGGCTATCGGGGTATTTTTCCATTGCCTTTTTCGTTTGACGGATAAGAGCCGTTGCCGATGCGTATGCTTCCCAACAGCCACGCTCCCCGCAACTACACTTTTCACCGCCCATTCTAATACAAATATGTCCGCCTTCCGCACCTTCTCCGTTGCGTCCTTCGTATATTTTGCCGTCAATAATAAATCCCGTGCCAACACCCGTGCCAAGCGTTATTAGTATAGCGTTTTTCTTGCCCTTTCCACTGCCAAATAGCGTTTCGCCTAGTGCTGCGCAGTTGGCATCGTTGCCAACAAACACTGGTATGTCCCAGTGTGTTCTAAACTCTTTGAGTACATTTACATTCTTAAAATGTAGGTTTGCGCTAAAGCTAATAATGCCTTTTTGGCTATTGACTGTGCCGGGCGAGCCTATGCCCACGCTAGCAATATCTGCTTTGGTCAAATTCGCCTTGTGTATTACCGTCTCGCAAAGGTCATACATAGTCTTTATAACTTCCTGAGAACTTCTCTCTGCTTCCGTTGGTGCGGTTTCTTTGGCAATTATGTTGCCCATGCCGTCCACTATGCCGGCTTTAATACTCATTCCGCCCACATCGATACCAATATAATATTTCATTATAAAGCGCTCCGTTTAATTGTATTTCTATAACTATATGATATTTTATTTCTTGCCTAAAGTCAATCTAAAGCGTGCTTATACATAACTTTTCTTAACATCTGTGCCACATTCTAACCAAATAAAGCAGTGTGCCTTTTTTGGGGAAGCAAACTGCCTTATAATTTTTAATTACTGCCAAATATATCGTAACCTTTTCAGCGGCTCTGTTTTATTCGCTATTTTTTTAGAAGAAAGCGAACTACATATTATTTTTAATAATCGAAATATACTTTATTTGCTTTAGTTGTATCGTAATCATTTCAGCGGCTCTGTTTTATCCGCTATATTTTTAGAAGAAAGCGAACTGCATACATATTTTTATTAAGTCGAAATATACCTAATTTGCTTTAGTAGTTTTGTTTTTCTCCGTTATTTTTTCTGGACACTTCCGCCAAATCAGCAATCTTGTGTGACCTAACTGTTGCGCTTATCGTCGTTATATCCTTATCGTTTGCTACTTCTCCATTTATTAACTTAACAAAGCTTTTTATGGTGCGCAGGTCGCCATCGATGTGTCCAGGTAGTGGCAATGCGCTACTTCTTATTTTTTTCGCACGCTTGCCGTAAACAAGTAACTTAATCTTATTATCTCGTGCAACAATTTCGCCCAAAGTGCCAATAATCCTTACTTCTCTTATGTTCTGCGCGGAAAGACCAGTCATTGTAAGCGTGCCAATAACACCGTTATCGAACTCAATACTGACATTTTGGAAGTCACAAACATTGTTGTCGCAATTATAAACACATCTGCCGTACTTGCCATTTCTTAGTATTTCGCTCTTTTCTGCCTTGCTTATGCCCGTTTTGCCGTAAACTGTTCTCGTTAGGTATTTAATAAATTTTGCCTTCCAAAATGGGTCTGTAATATAAAATGCTTCGGCATCAAAAGGACAGCTTTCCTTTACCTTGCAACCGCCCATACAGTGTGATGTCGCGCCTTCTGGAGCATTGCCTTCATGGAAGTATTTCAGACCACCAAGAGAACTCACGCTAACAGGTTCGCCGTTTGCGTACCAATAAATTAGGTCTAGGTCGTGACAACACTTTGCCATAATAGATGGGGCGGCAACGGTGGTGTTGCGCCACTCTCCCCTGACATAACTGTGACAAAAGTGATAATAACCTATGTTTTCCACCTGTTTAATAGCTATTGTCTTACCAATAACTCCGCTTTCAATAAGCTCTTTTATCTTTCCGAAATATCCGCTATACCTAAGTACATGGCAAACAATAATCGTTGTGCCATGCTCCTTTGCTAGCCTTTCTAACTCTAAACATTCGTTTACATTAGCGGAAACGGGTTTTTCCAGCAAAATAAATTTGTAGCCTATTTCTATAGCTTTCTTTGCAAACTCATAGTGTGTCATATCTTGCGTTGCGATTATTAGCGCGTCTGCAAGCACTCCACTCCCAAAAAACACTTCTGTATCGGTAAAAAGTTTGTCTTCTTTTATGCGAAATTTTTTGCCACTTGACTGGAGTTTGTCTTCGTTTATGTCACAAATTGACACAATTTTTGCCCATTTCCTATACAGGTATTTGACAAACAAAGCATATTCTCCGCCACGATTACCCATTCCCAACACTGCTATTGTTTTCATAATACGCACCTTGCCTTTTTCTATTATTATAGCACAGCATATTATCTAATTCAATACCGAGAAAAAACCTTACTTATTGTTCTTTTCTAGTTCAAGCAGTAGTTTTTTTAGCTCGATACCGCCAGCAAAACCTACCAAATCCCCACTTTTGCCTATCACCCTATGACAAGGCACAGCAATAAGAATGGGGTTTTTGTTGTTGGCTCCGCCCACCGCGCGACAGGCGTTAGGACTGCCAATTTCTAGCGCAATGTCCTTATATGTTCTTGTTTCACCGTAGGGTATTTTTATTAAGGCTTCCCAAACTTTTTTCTGAAAAGCCGTACCAGTTAGGGTAATAGGAAAGTCAAATACTTTGCGTTCCCCTTCCAAATACTCTACTATTTGATTAAATGTCCTATCAGAGAGTGACGATGTTTCTCCGCTTTCAAGCTCACTTACTACACTTATGCTAGTGATACTCTCATCGTAGCCAATTTTTATGATGTGGTCTTCGTATTTATAATAGGCGCATTTAATCATTTGTTGTTACTCTTTTATTATTATTAAATTGGTTTTACATGTGACTTCAATACATCAAATCCTACTTTATTTATAGCTTTTGCGATGTCGTCCACGGAAAGCTTTGTTTCGTCAAATTCTACTTTAACCTTGCTTGAATTGAACATTACATTTACACTGTCTTTGTCCACACCGTCTAAGTTTTTTACCGCGTTATTTACCTTTTGCATACAGGATGGACATGTCAATGTTTCCAGTTGAATAGTTGCTTTTTGCATTTTTACCTCCATAATTCCTTGTTAATATTTATTATACACCAATTTTGTTCGTTTTTGCTTTTATCTTGGGCTTTTTGTTGCGTAATTTGTACCTTAATAATCTCATACCGTTTAGAATTACCACAAGTACGCTTCCTTCGTGAACTAACATACCAATGGACATATTCATCCACTCACTAAAGAATACACTAAGCAGTAGCGCCACAACAACGCCAAGGGCAATAATGATGTTTTGTAACATATTCCTTGCGGTTGCTTTGGTAAGTCCTAGTGCGTGTGGCAAACGGCTAAAATCGGAGTTCATAAGCACAACTTCGGATGTTTCTATCGCCACATCTGTGCCACCGCCCATAGCAATACCAACATTGGCTAGCGCAATGGATGGGCTGTCGTTTACACCGTCACCAACGAATGCCACAATCTTACCACTAGCTTGCAATTTTGCAATATAAGCGGACTTATCTTCGGGTAGCATATTGCCGTGTGCTTCGGTTAGACCAAGCTCACTTGCCACCAAATCAACAGTACCTTGGTTGTCGCCAGAAAGCAGTACCAAGTTCTTTACTCCCAGTTTCTTTAGGCGTTGCAAATCTTCCTTTACGCCTGGACGGATTTGGTCACGAATACCGAACAGCACTTGTATTGCGCCATTTATTGCTACTAATACAATAGAATTGCCACTAGCAATAAATCTAGTTATGTCATCACGAACCTTTTCGCTTAGCTCTACATTTTCTTGTTCCATTAGAGCTACATTGCCCACAGCAATCCTATGTTCGCCAATTTGAGCTACTATGCCTCCGCCCTTTATTACATCAGTTTTGTCAATCATATAAGAAGTCGTTTCCCCAATGTATTCTACTATAGCTTTAGCTAGCGGGTGGTCAGATTCCTTTTCCACACTGGCAATATATCCTAAAATATCGTCAAGATTTGTAGTGTAACTCTCCCTTTCCGCAACTTTTGGGTTGCCAACTGTAAGAGTGCCAGTTTTGTCAAAAACAATGGTATGCACTCTGCTAAACTCGTGAATAACTTCACTTCCTTTTAACAAAACGCCGTTTCTTGCTCCGTTGCCAATACCTGCCACATTAGAAACTGGCACGCCAATAACCAAAGCGCCAGGACAGCCCAGTACCAAAATAATAATTGCAATCTCAACTTCCCAAAAAATCAGTCCAACAATTAACGCAAGAAGTAGCACGGCAGGGGTATAATATTTTGCGAATTTATCAATAAAACGCTCCGCTTCGGACTTAGAATCCTGAGCTTCTTCCACAAGCTCAATAATTTTGCCAAAAGTGGTGTCTTCGCCCACTCTATCCGCAACAACTTGCAAAGTGCCGTTTTCCAAAATCGTCCCCGCAAAAACCTTAGAATCCAGTTTTTTACCTACTGGCACAGCTTCGCCGGTAATGCTTGCTTCATTTATATGCCCCTCTCCAGAAAGTACTGTACCGTCAACAGGAACCTTTGCGCCCGTTTTTATTAGCAAAATATCCCCAACATCCACCTCGTCAACTTCCACTTCCGCAAACTCACCATTTTGCATTTGCTTTAGTGCGCTTTCGGGAGCCATTTCTGTCAGTGCTTTAATTGCGGAACGGGTTTTAGCAAGTGTCCGCTGTTCCAAAA
>CAYJBW010000093.1:0-5198 GCA_964368255.1 uncultured Christensenella sp. | reverse complement strand
GGCCAATGGCTATGGTGAACAAAAATACTCCAGTAATTATTTATGCCCCATACTATCGTGGCGGAGAAAACATAAGTCAGAATGTGTTTAATGACCAAGTAATTGGCATTGACAAAATGCTTAGTCTTGAAGCTAGAGTACTATTAGTTACCGATTGCACAGCGCTTGCTTCTAAGTACAAAGGCAGTTTAGAAATTGCTCATTTACCCCCAAGCGACAGTCAATATTTGTCAATATTTAAGTTCGCTTTGTTTGCGCAAATGTTCGCCAACAAAGTAAGCTGTTCTATTGGCAACAACCCCGACAGCCCAAGAGCGTTAAAAAAAGTTACCATAACAAAATAAATATTTGTAATATTATTGACATTACTTGCAAAAGAAAATATACTAAGAGTATGAAAACAAAAAACACCTTTAACTTTAGCAACCTATTTAGCAATTACTTTTTTAGTAGTGATAATTTTTTGCGTGGTTAACAGGTTAATAGCAATATAACTCAGAAACCACCTACAAAAAGGTGGTTTTTTATTTATAAAGGAGAATAATTATGCAACTAGAAGATTTACGCACAAGTATTGACAAGATTGATGACCAAATTGTTGAGCTTTATGCCCAAAGAATGAACTTTGCTAAACAAATTGCCACGGTAAAAAAGACAGACGGAGTAGCTATTAGCAATTCTCTCAGAGAAAAAAGTATTCTTAGCCGTGTAGTTAATAAAGTAGATGAAGACATCAAACTTTATACAAAACAGGTTTTTAATACACTTTTTGAGACCAGCAAGGCATATCAGAACACCCTTAGCGATATACCTTCTAATCTCAAAGAAACCATAAAAAATGTACTTGATAAAGGAATAAAACAATTCCCCGCCCAAGCTACAGTTGCTTGTCAAGGTATAGAAGGGGCATATTCAAACATTGCCGCAGAGAAGGCATTTGCTATTAGCGACCTTGTGTATTTTAAGGATTTTGAAGGAGTTTTTAGCGCAGTTAATAAGGGGCTTTGTGAGTTCGGAGTACTTCCTATTGATAACAGTTTAGTGGGCAGTGTCAATGCAGTTTATGACCTTATGAGAAAAAATAGGTTCTATATTGTTAGAAGTGTCAAGCTAAAAATCAACCACTACCTAATGTCAAAGAAGGGCGCAAAACTTGCTGACATTAAAGAGATATTCTCCCACGAACAGGCGATAGGTCAGTGTAGTGAGTTCATAAAAACACTTAGTAGCAATATAAAAATTACTATGTGCCCCAATACCGCAGTAGCGGCAAAAATGGTGTCGCAAAGTGAAAGGACGGATATAGCTTGCATTTCCAGCTTAGAATGCGCAAGCATTTATAACCTTAGCGTACTTGAGTCAAATGTGCAAAATAAGAGTAACAATTATACGCGCTTTATTATTATAGCTAAGCAAATGCAAATATATGAAGATAGCAACAAAATTAGCATTATGGTTAACCTACCTAACGAAGTGGGGAGCCTAAACGGCATATTAAACAAGTTCTATACACTGGGACTAAATCTTACAAAACTAGAGTCAAGGCCCATACTAGATACAACTTTTGAGTACTCTTTCTACTTTGATTTTGATGCAAAAATTGAGAAAAAAGAAGTGCAAAATCTACTTTCCGAACTAGAAAACACCACCCAACAATTTGTATTCCTTGGGTGCTATAAAGAAATAATGTAATCTAATTTGTGAGATTATTTACAAAAACATTACCTTGCCTTACAGCCTTTTTGTCAGTGCAAGGTATTTTTTTGGGGTGATGCCAAATTCTTGCTTGAACGCTCGGAAAAAGTGTGAATAGTCACTAAAACCGCATTTTAAGTAAAGTTCTATAATGGGATAGTTTTGTTCTATTAGTTGTTTGGATAGTACCAAACGCTTTTTTAGTATGTATTGGTGGAGCGTGGTATTGGTTTCCTTTTTGAACAGCCTAGATAAATGATACTTATTAACGAAAACCTTTTCCGCCAAAATGTCTAGTGAAAGGTTTTTGTCAAGATTGTTGTCAATATAATCAACGGTTTTTTGTATTACCGAGTGGGGCTTTTTGGTGTAGGAAGCAACTTCCTTGTTATTAGGATTGATAGAATAACGACTTAACTTTAGTAGTATTGTTTTTATTTGTATTTCTGCAAAGATATCCGCGCCGTATTCCTTAGAACAATTATATAAGGCAAATAATGCAAATCTAATTTCTTGAGAAAGGATATCATCACGCAGTAGGTAATTTTTCGTTTTTATGCAGTTTTCGTAGCATATGCCTAAATTGGTGCTTGCGCTAGAGAGTTTGCTGATATAGCGTGGGTTTATCCACAGCACTATGCGTTCATAAGTTTCTTTGCTGTCGTTTATGTCCAGTTGATGCAAAGTATTTGGGGGAATTAGCAAAATATCACCCGATTTTAGGCGGTAATGTCCATTTTCTATAATATAACTTGCGTTACCGCTAATAAAAAAATACAGCTCAAAAAAGTCATGGCTATGCAAGCTGACTTTTTGAAAATCCTTGTTGCAGTAGTGCATAATTTCATAACTGTTGTTGCTCATTAGTTGAGAGAGCGTCCATTTATTAGTCATATTATTTTCTCCTATGATATTAAATATAATATAATAGGTCAATCTTTGCAAGTATTTTAGCAATAACTACAATATTATTGTAAAAAATAAATGATATAATTATACTTAACTAAGAGGTGAATATGACTAAGTTTATGTCCGACAACTACCTATTAAGGAGCAAAACCGCACAGAAGCTGTATAAAATGGTCAAGGATGTGCCAATTTTTGACTATCATTGTCATTTGAGCGTTAAAGAAATATTTGAAGATAGGAAGTTTTATAACCTTACAGAATTATGGCTAGAAGCTGACCACTATAAGTGGCGTGTTATGCGCAACTATGGCATAGAAGAAAGACTAATTACAGGAGATGCCACTGCCTATGACAAGTTTTTTGCCTTTTGTACAGCTTTGCCCGATTTTATTGGCAATCCCGTTTACCACTGGGCGCATTTAGAACTAAAAAAGTATTTTGATATTACCATTCCTATTTCCTCAGATACTGCAAAGGAAATATGGGATATCAGCATAGATAAAATGTCAGACGGGAGTTTTTCTGCCCGAAACTTGCTAGAAATATCAAATGTTGACACTGTAATTACCACAGACGACCCCATTGACGACTTAAAATATCATAATGCATTAAAAAAAGAGAATTTGTCCTTTAAGGTACTACCTTGTTTTAGACCAGACAGGGCAATAAATATAGAAAAAGACGAGTTTTCTTCCTATATTGCAAGTTTGGGAAGTTTCGGAGAAAAAATTGACAGTATAGACAGTTTGGAAAGTGTACTAGAAAAAAGAATTGTTTATTTCGCGCAAAACGGAGCTACTGCTTCGGACCTTTCTTTTATGGACTTCCCCCATGAAGTAAACAAAGAAGTAGCTAATACCGCTTTATTAAAAAAAATTAAGGGTGAAAAAATCACTTGCGAAGAAGAAAATGCATATAAGTTCGAGATTATATTTAGACTAGCAAGACTATTTGCAAAGTATAAGTTTGTTATGCAAATTCATACCGGAGTTGTGCGCAACCAAAACACAGAAAGGTACTTAGCTTTGGGGGCAGATTGTGGCATAGACAGCATAGCGAACGCTCCTAATATTACTACCGCTGGCAAACTTTTTGATAAAATACAGCTAAATGGCGGACTGCCCAAAACCATTGTTTATACGCTAAATCCTAGCGCGTATTATCCACTTGCTACCATGCTAGGGGATTTCGCTGGAGATTTTAAGGGCAAAATGCAACTGGGCGCTGCTTGGTGGTTTGCTGACCACAGAGATGGAATAAAGGAACAATTAAAGGTTTTTGCTAACACTAGCGGTCTGGGGTTGTTTAACGGAATGCTTACAGACTCAAGGAGCTTTGTTTCCTTTGCTCGCCACGATTATTTCCGCAGAATTCTTTGTTCAATAGTTGCTAAGTGGGTGGATAATGGCGAGTATCCAAACGAAAAAAATCAACTTAGTAAGTTGCTAAAAAATATATGCTATAATAATAGCAAAGCATTTTTTGCATGTAAATAAGGAGAAAATGTATGAAACTAGCTTTTCGTTGGTACGGTGAAAAGGACAAAATAACCTTACAAGACATTAGGCAAATACCAAGTATGCACAGCATAGTGACCGCCGTTTATGATGTCGCTGTAGGGGAAGTTTGGAGCGAAGAGAGTATTGCTCGGCTAAAAAAACTTACCGAAAATAGCGGACTACACTTTGAGGTAATTGAGAGCGTGCCAGTCCACGAAGACATAAAATTAGGGCTTGATACACGAGACAAATATATTGAAAGCTACAAAGAAAACATTAGACGGCTTGGAAGAGCAGGCATTAAGTGCATTTGTTACAACTTTATGCCAATTTTTGACTGGACAAGAACACAACTTGACCGCGTGGCAAAGGACGGCTCCACTTCACTAGTTTATTACCGTAGCGATTTAGAAAAAATGAATCCGCTTGACGGCGAACTTTCTCTCCCAGGTTGGGACTCTAGCTATAAAAAAGAAGATTTAAGAAGACTTTTTGAGCTGTATAAGAATGTTGACGAAGAAAAGTTATTTGATAATTTGCAGTATTTTTTACAACAAATTATTCCTGTGGCAGAAAGTTTTGATGTAAAAATGGCAATCCACCCCGATGACCCGCCGTGGAATATTTTTGGCTTGCCAAGAATTGTAACTTCGCAAAAGAATATTGACCGACTGCTAAAGCTTGTGGACAGTCCCTATAACGGACTTACTTTTTGCGTGGGTTCTTTAGGCGCGGACAGCGGTAATGATATAGTGAATATGGTAAAAAAATATTCCGCACAAAAAAGAATACACTTTATGCATATAAGGAACATTAAACTAACAGAAGAGGGCTTTGAAGAGACCGCGCACGACCAAAAATACGGTTCAATGGATATTTTAGGGGTAATAAAGGCGCTAGTTGATAACGATTTTGACGGGTATATTCGTCCCGATCACGGCAGAATGATTTGGGGCGAAACGGGCAAACCCGGGTATGGACTATATGATAGAGCGCTTGGCGCAAGTTATATTAACGGCGTTTGGCAAGCGCTAGAAAAATGCAAAAAACAAGGAGAAATATGAGAAAAATTGATATTGATTTAACCAACAAAGT